>NZ_VSZV01000208.1:0-13270 GCF_008919455.1 Rhizobium sp. PEPV16 | reverse complement strand
CTCGTCGGCATGGGCGGCTCGCATGCCGTCAACCGCGCAGTCGAGCCGCTCTACCGGGCGCTCGGCATCGATGCCGTCGCCCTGCCGCTGTCCGAACAGCTCGGCCAGCCGCTGCCGATAGCCGGCAGGACGATTTTCGTCACCTCGCAATCCGGCGAAAGCGCCGAGGTGGTGCGTTGGTTCAACGAGACCGGCGGCACGGAGGAGACTTTCGGCCTGACACTCGAAGGCAATTCCTTCCTCGCTAAAACCGCTCCGTCGCTGGTGGGCAGCGGCGGCACCGAGCTAGCCTTCGCCGCGACCCGCAGCCTGACGGTGACCTTCGCCCTGCATCTGGCAATCCTTTCCGCCCTCGGCGAAGATCCTGACACAGCCCTTGCCGCCCTCAAGGCGCCGGAAGATCATGACATCGCCGCCGCTCTCTCGGCGCTCGAAAACGTCGCGACCATTGTCACGTCGGGCCGCCGGCTGCAGGGCATCGCCGAGGCGCTCGCGCTCGGATTGACCGAGCTGTCGCGCCGTCCCTGCTTCGCGCTCGAAGGCGGCCAGCTGCGCCACGGTCCGATGGAGATGCTGGGGCCGGAGATCGGCGTCGTGCTGTTCCGCGGCATGGACGAAACGGCCGGCCTGGTGACGGCGATGGCGGTGTCCGCCGTCGAGACCGGCGCTCCGGTCATCCTGTTCGACGCATCCGGGCAAGCGCCGGTCGCCGGCGCGGTGACGATCCGCTTCGTCCCGGCAGCGGGCCTTGCCGCGATCTTCGCCATGCTGCCGGTCGCGCAGCGGCTGATGATCGCCTTTGCCGGTGCCCGCGTGGAGAACGCGGGAACGCCGGTTCGATCCACCAAGATCACCCGGAGCGAATGAATGCGGCCGCTTGCAGTCATCGGCAACGTCAATGTCGACCTGATTCTTGGACCGGCCGCCCCCTGGCCGAAGGCCGGGACGGAAATCATCGTCGACCATGACGAGTTGCGGGTCGGCGGAGCCGCCGGCAACAGCGCGCTCGCCTGGCAAGCGCTCGGCGTCGAATTCGAGATCGCTGCCAATATCGGTAGTGACCAGTTCGGCCGCTGGCTGAGCGAAGCCTTCGGCCACCGTTCCGACAAGTGGCCGGTACGTCCTGAGAAAACGACGCTCTCCGTCGGCATCACCCATCCGGACGGCGAGCGCACCTTCTTCACGACGAGGGGCCACCTGCCGCGTTTCAGCCTGGCCGACGTGTTCGCCGTCATCGAGGGCGCAAGACTGCAGGGCGGTTACGCGCTTCTCTGCGGCTCGTTCCTGACCGACGATCTGACAGAAGAATACGGCAAGTTCTTCGATTGGGCCGACAGCCATGGCATCACCGTTGCGCTCGATACCGGCTGGCCACTCGACGGCTGGACAGACGAGAATTGCGCAGCGACACGCTCCTGGCTTTCCCGCAGCGGTGTCGCGCTGCTGAACGAGGTCGAATCGACGACACTTGCCGGCATCGCCGATCCGATCGAGGCGGCCCGTCGCATCCAGTCGCATATGCCGGAGGGCGCGATCGTCGTCGTCAAGCGCGGCCCGGACGGCGCAATCGCGATCGGGCCTGACGGCCTGCTGGTTTCGGTGGCAGCACCCGTTGTCGAAGTCGTCGATACGATCGGCGCCGGCGATGTCTTCAACGCCGCCTTTCTCGCCGCGCTCGCAAGCGGTGAGCCGCTGGTTTCCTGCCTGATGGCGGGAACCGAGGTTGCCTCGCGCGCCATCTCCACTCTTCCCCGCAACTATGGCGGCCCGACATCTCTTCAGGAGCCCTTGCGATGAGCGCGCTCGACATTCAGAACATCCGCAAGGCCTACGGCGACATCGAGACGCTGAAAGGCATCGACATCTCATTGGAAAGCGGCGAATTCCTGGTGCTGCTCGGCTCCTCCGGCTGCGGCAAATCCACCCTGCTGAACATCATCGCCGGCCTTGCCGAGGCAACGAGCGGCGATGTCAGGATCGGCGGCCGCTCGGTGCTCGGCGTGCATCCGAAAGACCGCGACATCGCCATGGTCTTTCAATCCTATGCGCTCTATCCCAATCTGACGGTGCACCGGAACATCGGCTTCGGCCTGGAAATGCGCAAGGTGGCAGCACCCGAGCGCGACAAGGCCGTGCGCGATGCCGCCAAACTTCTGCAGATCGAAAACCTCCTCGACCGCAAGCCGAGCCAGCTTTCCGGCGGCCAGCGCCAGCGCGTCGCGATCGGCCGGGCGCTGGTGCGCAAGCCGGAGGTCTTCCTCTTCGACGAGCCTCTCTCCAACCTTGATGCCAAGCTGCGCATGGAGATGCGCACCGAGATCAAGCGGCTGCATCAGATGCTGAAGACCACGGTCGTCTATGTCACCCATGACCAGATCGAGGCTATGACGCTTGCAAGCCGCATCGCCGTCATGCGCGACGGTCGCATCGAGCAGTTGGGCACGCCGGAGGAGATCTACAACCATCCGGCAACGCTCTATGTCGCGACCTTCGTCGGCGCGCCGCCGATGAACCTGCTGAAGGTGACGGCGCGAGACGGTCGCCTGGCGCTTTCAGGCTCCGATGCCAGCTTGCCCCTACCCGCCCGCTTCCGCGAGACGGCCGGCAATGGTCGCGACCTCATCCTCGGCATCCGTCCCGAGGCGCTTCGTACGGACGGCACCAGCCCGCCGATCGAGGTGACCCTTGAGGTCGCAGAGCTGACTGGCCCGGAACTCGTCGTCACCGCCCTTGCCGGAAATCAGCGCCTGATGGCCTGCCTGCCGCCACGCACGCCGATCCGCAACAACGAAAAGCTCACCCTCTTTTTCGACGAGGAAGCAATGCATCTCTTCGACCCGCAAACCGGCCTCAGCTGCGGCCGTTAGCGACGGAACGGCTACCCCCGTCGGCTGTTCAATTCCCCGCGTCAGTAGGCTTGCGCTGGTAGACGTGAATATAGTCGACGAGCAGAATGGAAGGATTCGGCGTTTCATCGATCGGCCAACCCGAGCCGAGCGCCAGGTTCACCAGCGGATAGAACGGCATGTGGAATTCCTTCGGCGTGTCGAAGCTCCAGATGAACTTACGGTCGAAATAGAAGCTCGTCTTGTCGGCTTGGATATCGACGCCGTAGGTGTGATAGTCGCTGTTCAAAATTCCGTCCTGGACCTTTTGCCAATAGCCGCCGGTGCTGTTCTGGCCGCCCTGGCTCTGACGCCAGATATGAAAGCCCATGCTGAATTCGTAGGGCGCGCGTCCGTAATATTCCAGGACGTCGATCTCGGCGGTGTATTTCGACCGGCCGAGCCCGATCAGCCAGAATGCGGGCCAAACGCCCTTGCCAGGCGGCAGTTTCATCCTTGCTTCGAAATAGCCGAACTGCTGCGAGAACCCTTCGCCTTTCGGGTTCACCGACGACAGCAGGCCCGAGCGCCAAGTTCCATCGGCCTCCTTGCGCGCTTCGATCTTCAGAATTCCCTGATCGGTGGTAAACGGAAAGCCGGGAGCCGGATCTGTGAAGCGAGCGTCACCGAAATCGCCGTTCCAGGGTGTATGGGCGATCCAGCGGGAGGTTTTCTCTCCCCAGGCCGAGACGTCGAGACTGTCGAAACTCTCTTCGAACGTCAGCTGGTACGCATCGATATTAAGTGGTTCCTGAGCCACGCTGGGTTGGCCGGGCAACGCGCCAAGACCAAGAACGATAAGCAAACCCAGAGCCTTAGAAGATATTCCGTAACGCATTCTGTTCCTCCGAAAACGCCAAACATCGTTGGACTGCACTTGTCTCGATTATGAAGTGAGAACCCTGTTTCGTCGCGGCATGAGCCTGTGGACGACGATGGTCTCGATGCCGTCGGGCTTCCCGGCGATCTGCCACACGAGCAGCGCGAAGATCCAGAAGATCGCCACGGACACCCCGCCGCAAAGCGCCAGGCCGACGATAAGGTGAAAGCCGACAGGCATGGCAACAAGCATCGGCTCTGCCCAGAGCAGGAAAACCATCATCGGCACGCTCGCGACCAGAGGCCGTAAAAAAGCGTTCAACTGCGCGGCAAATGTCGCGCCGATCAGCTGCCGCGTGATGACGAGCGATGCTGCATAGGCGACAAGCACCGCCACGATCCGCGCGCCCAGTGCTCCCGCCACCTGAAAATAGACAATGCCCAGGATGGTGACCGGAACCCTGACAGCGAACTCGGCAAACATCCGGAGAGCGAGATAACGGGTTTTGTTGAGCACCATAGCCAATGGCGGCATCATGTTCGTCGGAAGACCGAGCAGACTGCCGATGCACAACCACTGCAGAATCGGCGCGGCCGATGCCCATTTCTCGCCGACGATGATCCGCACGGCCGGCTCGGCAAGCAAGGCGAGCGAGATGAGGATGGGCGCTGCCACGAAGGTGATCGCGTTCGTCGCCTTGAGATAGGCAGCGATCAGATTACGACGGTCATCGACGGTCGAGAATGCCGCCATCAGCGGACGCAACAATGGCCCGACGAAGGTCTGGTATGGAATAGCGGCGATATTGTCGGCGACGCTGAAGGCGCCGAACGTCGACAAGCCCGTAAAGCGCGGCAAAAGCAGCCGGTCCAGTTGCCAATTGATCGAACTCAGCACCTGCGACACGGTGTTCCAGCTGATCATGTCCTGAAAGTGCTTCCACTCGGAAAGGCTGAACCTCGGTCGCATCGGCGCGAAGATATAGGAGGTGATCGCCGCGGCGGTCGGGCCTGCAACCGCGCCGATCGCCAGTCCCCAATAGCTGCCGGTCGCGACCGCCACCCCGACACCAAACAGCAGTGTCGACCCCTTGGTAATGAGATCGAGTGCGAATTCACGTTTGAAATCGAACCGCTGCATGAACAGAACCATGCGCGGGCTGATCACGCTGCGCATGGCAGGCGCAATCGAGAGCACGGCGACAAGGGAGAAAAGCCGGGGATCGTCATAAATCAGAGCCATCGGCCAGGAGATGAACATCATCAGCATGCTGATGGCCACGCCTCGAAGCAGGCTTAGAGTAAGGGCGGTAGCAAACATATCGTCCGAAGGCGACGGCTGGCGCATCAGCGCCTGAGTCAACGGCAGGTCCAGGATTGTCTCGACGATGATCAGAACCGAGGTCGCGATGGCGACAAGGCCGAAATCCGCCGGGCTCAAAAGCCTTGCGAGGATCAGGAGGCTGACGAAATCGAGCAGTCGCGCCAGGAACTTTCCGCTGATGGTCCAGATACTCGCCGTCGCCGTCCTCTGAGATACGCTTGACATGATCTATTTTCTATTCCTCGTCGACGGTTTCGGTCGCAGCGGCAAGACAGGCAGTTCCTTGCTCTCAGCCCGCCCGTCTTCTGAGGACCTCGGCGGATCGGTCGCCATGGCTGGTCAGTTGCTGCTCGATCAGGCTGGACAGACGGTCGCGAAACACGGTGGAAGAGAATTTCAGCGAGTGCGCGCGGATGGCATGCGGATCGATATCGTCCTCCACCTCTTCGAACGCCGCCATCGTTTCCAACAAAGCTTCCGTGGTCTGCTCAGCGAAGCGAAAACCGACCTGCGGCGAGGAAACGGTTTCCCTGGCGCCGCCGGCGTCGAAAGCCAGGACCGGCCGCCCTGATGCCATGGCTTCCACCGGCAGGATGCCGAAATCCTCCGTGCCCGGAAACAAGAGGGCACGGCATCGCGACAGGTGGTCGCGCAGAACGTTGAAGGGCTGATGGCCGAGGAACTGGACGGTCGGTCCGGCGATCGACTTCAGATAGGCCAGTTGTTCACCCTCGCCGATCACGACCAGTTTCCGGCCGGCCTCGGTGCAGGCGCGAACGGCGATATCCGGCCGCTTGTAGGTGGTCAGCTGTCCCGCATAGAGATAGAACTCGCCCTTCCCCTTCCCCACCGCAAAATCGTCGGTCGCAACCGGCGGATGGATGACGATGGATTCCCGGTCGTAGAAGCGGCGGATGCGGCTTGCAACATAATCGGAATTGGCAACGAACACGTCGACCCGCGAGGAGGTCGTCACGTCCCAGGCGCGCAGCATGGGTGCAGTGATCGACATCATTGCGCGACCCACCCAAGGCAGGCCATGGCGGTAGACATGGAACTGATCCCAGATGTAGCGCATCGGCGAATGGCAGTAGCAGACATGCAGGGCGTCGGCACGCGTGATGATGCCCTTTGCGGGTCCGGATTCGCTCGACAGCACGAGATCGTAATCCTGCAGATCGAACTGCTCGAGCGCGAAAGGCATCAGCGGCAACATCTTGGTATAATGCCGCTTTGCACCGGGGATCTTCTGCAGGAAGGATGTGCGGATGTTCCGCGTCTTCAGAAAATCGCTGATCCGCTCCCGGTTGCAGACGAGGGTGAAGATGTCGGCCTGCGGAAACATGCGGCACAGCTCTTCGACGACCTTCTCGCCGCCGCGCATCGAAACGAGCCAATAATGCACGATGGCGACACGAAGCTGCTTGGTATCGCTCGCGCTTCCGGCCTCAGTGACACGTCTTTTCGCCATGACAGGCGCATCGCCGAGAAATGCCCTCGCGTCGGGAAGAGAGGTTGTTGCCTTAAGGGTCAACTCAGTACTCCTTGTATCGCCACACCGTCTGTCAGCTGGGGAACCGCATTCGTCGAAATTAGGCTGTGATATTCGGAAAGAAGCGCGTCGCGCCATTCCTCGTGTGTCGACGCAAGATCCGGCGACTTCAGGAAAGCCCGCTCGCTCATGGCGCGGACCTCGTGCCTCGGCATTTGGCTAAATCGCGTCAAAGTATCGGCAAAGGCGCTTTCGTCAGCCGTATCGCAGGCGATTGCCATGCCGGCTCTTTGCATTTCTTCGGCAAGAAAGGCGCTGCGCGACATGATGACCGGCAGACCGCTCCTGGCCGCTTCGATAGCGACGAGGCCGAATGGCTCGGGATAGCGAGACGGCATCAACAGTGCACGCGCCTTGCGGATGGTCGGGCCGATCTCCGCATGCGACTGCCAGCCAACGGCCCTAACGTGATCTCCCGAAGCCGCAACCATCGACATCAGCGGCCCGTCCCCGATCACGCAGAGCCTGACGCCCGCTTTGCGGGTAGCGGCCACGGCATCCTCTATGCCCTTCTCCTCATCGAGCCGCCCGATAAAGACGAACTCGTCATTGGCCTCCGCCTCGATGCGTTTGATGGAGAGCGGAGCGACGGGATTGCGGATTGTCGTCAGTCGTTCGGGCCGATATCCGGCGCCGACGAGGAAGCTTGCCATCTTCTCGTGCAGCAGGATGATCCGGCCGAAATCGGCCTGATCCTTCAGCCGCCGGAGGATATTGGAGCCGCGGGCAACCCGCCACAATTTGTGCGAATAACTTCTCTTGTCGCAGGCCGTCGCAATGCAGCTTCCGCCGAGCGGGCGTCGAAGGCAGACTTCCTGAGCCTGATAGTCGAAGAAAGCGCCGTTGGGGCAGGCCGTGAAGAAATCATGCGCGTGCACCACACATCGTCTGGCGACCGGCATCAATGCCCTGAAAATCGCCGGAGACAGGATCTGGTGCCAGCCATGCACATGGTAGACGGTGTTGGCGGTGTCGTTTGCGGCAATCCAGTTCGCGACCATGCGGACGGCGGCGCCATTGTGAATGCCGGTCACGAAAGCCTTCGCACGCTCGGCGCTGAGCAGATCGCGGCTGTTCAGCCCGACCATTAAGACCCCGAGTGCGACGAGCTCCGCATTGGCGGCGTCATCTCCGCAAATATAAGTCACAGGGATGTCGAGGCCCCGAAAAAGCTTGGCGGACAACACCGCCAGCGCCGTCGCACCGCCTCTGGCCGCCGAATAGTCGTCGATGATGACAACGCGATCGATCTTTGTCGTGCCTGAGCCGGGAAACCGGCCGACGTTTGCGGCGGATCGGAGGGCCTCGGGAAGCGACGGGCGCATCACTTCACCGAAACTGCGCCGTTGGCACAGGCCTCCAGCGCCTTGCGGTTGAGGATGCGGATCTTGCCCTGGCCCCCGTCGATAATCTTGCCTTCCCGCAGGCGCCGCAGGCATTGATTGACCTTCTCGCGGGACGCCGGCAGCGTCGCGGCCAGATCATTTTGCGAGATGATCAGTTCGTCGCCGCTGTTTGCCGCATCTTTTCCATAAACAGTGGAGAGCCGCAGCAGCGTGCTGGCCAGCCTCGATTGCAGGCTCGACGCCGCATTCGCAATGATCCGGAGTTCGAGCTCTGAAATACGCGCCAGCGCCCTGGAGAAGACCTTTTCGCGAAAGCGGGGATCGCTGGCGTACATGTCGCGCAACAGCCGGCCTTCGAAGAAATGCAGTTCGCAGGCGGAACCGGCGCGGTATTCGAGGCTCAATGTCTGCCTGCGCAGAACCTCGAGCTCGCCGATGAGGCCGGATTTCGGAATGATTTCGACGATGAATTCCCGGCCGTCGGGCAGCATCGTGCTGGCGCTGACCACCCCCGAATGGACGCGCGCGAACGTATCGACGAGGACGCCGGCCCCAGCGATGATCTCGCCGCGCCGGAAACGCCGGACGCTCGACCGGCAGGAAAGGAATTCGTCGTCGATGACGATGCGGCTGTTCAGATGAATGCCGCCGTTAGCCGATATCGCCGCCTCGCCGATGCCGGCCCTGCGATCTGATGCGTGTGTCGCCCCATCCATGCGCATAACTCCACTCGATAACCTAGGCAATGCTGCACTGCATCATTTATATTGTCTTAATATGAGAGTCAAATAACATCACGGAGATATGACGTAAAGATAAAGTATATATTTAACTTCAAAACAAAATATACGCCGTAAAAAGGACCAAAAATCTCAAGGAAGCCAAAAAACCGCCACACGATCGAAGATCACTGCCTATTAAAATGGCTTACTGAATAAAAAACGGCAATAATCAAAGTGATGACATCAAAACTGATAAATAAGCGTCAGAGGATAATCACCACGAATTAGATTAGATTGTCGTTTTAAATGAAAAGAAGGCCATCAAGGTGTAATCCGAATTCTCGATTGCCTGTTAGTAGCATAAAGAATTTGTTAAGGATTATGACCTTGGTAACAGACAACCAGAGTGCGGCGCAGCAAACTTTGAACGGTTCTTAATCGGAATGTTTTGGAGACCACCGATGACATGGGAAGCACATAGTTTCGAGGCTTGGTCGCGTGTCGGACGGTCCGCGAAAGACGGCGATCTCCATTCGTCCCGGCCTCGTGCGGCAGGCAGATCGTCGAAGCGCGCGCTAGACCTTGTGATCGCAGTCACGGCGCTGATCCTGCTTTCGCCGCTTCTGTTGATCGTCGCAATGATCGTGAAGATGAGCGACCGCGGCCCGGTCTTTTATTCCCATACGCGCATCGGCGTCGGCGGAGCGCCGTTCGGATGCTTGAAGTTTCGCACGATGAAGACCAATGCGAGTGCTCAGCTTGCCGAATTGCTGCAAAACAACCCGGCTGCGCGAAGCGAATGGGAAGAGACACGCAAGCTGAAGGACGATCCGAGGATCACGGCCGTCGGTGATATCCTCAGGCGGTCGAGCATCGACGAGCTTCCCCAACTGATCAATATCGTGCGTGGCGACATGAGCCTCGTCGGCCCCCGGCCGATCACGGCCGAGGAATTGCCGCGCTATGGCGAGCATATATGGGCCTACATGGCCGTCCGCCCGGGCCTGACCGGTCACTGGCAGACCAGCGGGCGCAATGATGTCAGTTACGAGTACCGGGTTTCCCTCGACGTTCACTATCTCAGCAACTGGTCGCTCGGCCGGGACTTCATCATCATTGCCAAGACCATTCCCGCTCTGTTTTCGCAGCGCGGCTCGTATTGAGCATTCATGGGGAGAGCCGCCGATCATGCCTGGAATCGGAAGACACGCTACTTCCCCGTCCCTCCAAGCTGCCATTACCTGGTTACTCCGTGAGCTCGCCATTCTGGATTAGGACGACATGACCTCAAGCACGATCTTCAGCGGTGTTTCTCCGATATCTCTGCCTCCCGCAGCCACTGGCGGGAATTCGCCGCTCACCTTGCGGGATATGCTCTTCTTTCTCAGAATGCGCTGGCTGTGGATTGCGGCTACGACTTTCGCTTTCCTCGTATTGGCAGGGAGCTACGTGCTGACCGCCAAACCGACGTTCGTTGCCAACACGCAACTTGTGATCGTCCCCCAGGTCAGCGGCTCCGAAGCACAGAGGGCTTTCGCGGAAGACGCGTTCATCGAGGGACAGTTGGAGATCGCCAAATCCAGCGATGTCGTCGGTGGAACGGTAACGGCACTTGGTCTCGATGCCGATCCTGACTTTGTCGATCAGACGCCTTCGCTGCAGGATAGGGCAAAGAACTGGTTGATGGGCGCTTCTTCCGAACCGGATACGGCATCGCAGGAAGCGGCAGGCCCAGGACCGCGTGACACACAGCCGCAACAGCAGATCGAGGACGGGCGGATCCATGACCGGGCGGTCGCCACGCTGCTGAACATGATGGGAGTACGCCGGATTGGGAGTTCGACGATCATCGAGATATCGGCTGCGGCGTCGACCCCGCAGCAGGCCGTCGACATCGCCGACACGCTGGCCAGGCAGTATATCCAGAAGAATATCGCGATGAAGGCCAACGCGTCCCGGCAATACAGCGAATGGCTGACCAGATTCGTAAGCGAGCAGCAGCGCGGACTGGCCGAAGCTGCCAGCGCCCTGGCCAGCTTCACGAGCAATCCGCGCGATCAGTTCAAGCTTGCGGAGCTGCAGAGCGCGACTGACGCCCGCCGCACCCTTTATGAAAATACCTTGAACCAGCTGACGGAAGCCAAGCAGCGCATCACCTACCCGGTGTCGGATGCCACGATCGTCTCTCGGGCCACCCTGCCTCTTTCGAAAGCCAGACCACGCAGCACGCTCATCATCGCCTTTGCGGCGGCGGTTGGTCTTGGCGTCGGCTTCGCACTCGCCCTGATAAGGCACGCCGGCGATCGCCGGATCGTCCGGCCCAATCAGATCGCGGATGCCGGTGGGCTGCCCTTTGTCACTTTGCTGGCGACATCGAGGACCAGGAATGGTCACTCTGCGCGTTTCCTCGCTGCCGGTACCGGCAGCAGCACCGCAGCCGCCTATCCTGTTATCCCAGGCATGGCGGAGCTGAGCGCGACGGTCGTTGGTCTTCGGCGCAAACGCCGGGTCGTCATCGGAATCGTCGCTGTCAATCCCGGCAGCGGGGCATCGACCATCGCATGCGAACTTGCGGTGCTCTCGTCGATATCAGGAGCGCAGACGCTGCTGATCGATGCGGCTGCACAGAAATCATCGCTGAGCAAATCGATCGCGCCCCATAGTTCAACAGGCCTCGTCGATGTTCTCGACAATGGCGAACTGATCCGGACGGCGGCACTGCCCCTCACCCCGACGCTGAAATTCCTACCCCTCGGCAAAGTCGCAGCGGTGTCGCCGGCCATTCGCCTCAGTTCCCGCCGCACGCAGTTGAGCTTCGCCGAACTGAAGAAGGAGTTCGACGCCATATTCGTCGACATTTCCGCATTCTCTGCTTCGCCGGATGCCAATGCGATCGCGCCGGAGTTGGACGGTGTCCTCGTGGTCACGTCGCACGGGCACACTTCGATCGACGATACCATGCACGTCATCGAGACCCTGCGGAATGTCGGCGCGGAGATCCTCGGCGCGATCATCAACCATGCACCGAAAAGAATAGAGTCATGACTTCACCTTCGGCAGAAGCAACCCGGCAGGACAACCCGATTGGACCGGCGCCTGTTCCTTGCGGCGCTAAAGCCATGGCGGGCCGCGCGCGCCGCCCATTGCGACTGGCTGTGGGGATTGCTTCGGCAGGCCGCCCCTCGATACTCAAGGAGACCGTCGATTATCTCACCGCCCTGCCGGACCAGGCCGAGCGGCTGATCGTCTGCGTGCCCGTGATCGACGACGCCGCCGGCCTCGCCAACCGCCTCGATGTGGAAGTCATCGTCGGCAGCCGTGGCCTGACCTCCCAACGCAACAGGATCATCCAGGCTGCCGCCGCCGACACGGATATTCTGATCTTCCTGGATGACGACTTCATTCCCGCCGCGACCTTCCTGTCGCGGATGGCGTCGGTCTTTGCAGCAAACCCCGACGTGGCGATCGCCACTGGCGAAGTCCTGGCCGACGGCATCCTCGATGGCGGCCTCAACATGTCAAAGGCCCTGCAGGTTCTTGAAACAGCCGGTGAAGGGGCCGAGCAGGTGACGGAGGTCTATAACGCCTACGGATGCAACATGGCGGTTCGTCTTTCACCCGTTCTCCAGCACGCGCTGGCCTTCGATGAACAGCTACCGCTCTACGGCTGGCTCGAAGATGTCGACTTCAGCCGGTCCATCGCCCGCTACGGCAGGTCTGTGCGTGTCGAAGGTGCTCGCGGCGTGCATCTCGGCGTCAGATCCGGGCGCCAGCCCGGCCAAAGACTCGGCTATTCGCAGGTTGCCAATCCTGTCTACCTGATCCGGAAGGGCACGATGTCGAAGGGCCGTGCTGTCGCACAGATCGGCCGCAACATCCTGGCGAATACGCGGGGTCTATTATTCAATGACCGCCTGATCGACCGATGGGGACGCTTGAACGGCAATTTGCTGGCGCTATCCGATCTTCTTGTCGGCCGCGCCTCTCCGTCCCGCATCCTGGAATTCGGCAATCCCGCGCCGCGCGAAATGCCTTCGCCGTCGATCGCAACGAAACGGAGATAGCAGACAATGCAGCGCACATCCTTGCCCGGTCGCCTCATCTCCGTCGCCCTTGCCTTGCTGGTATTTTCCGGCGTGACCGGCTGGAGCGTCGCCCATGCGGAAAACTATACCCTCGTGCCGGAAGATCAGGTGAGACTGCGTGTCGTCGAATGGCGATCGTCGGATTCCCGGTATGCCAGCTGGGAGGCCCTCGGCGGAACATATACAGTCGACGATGCCGGTAATCTGGCGATTCCGATCGCCGGCCAGGTGCAGGCGATCGGCAAGACGACGGAGCAGGTTTCCGATGCGATCGCCACCGCGCTCTCCGAAAAGGCCGAATTGCCGGGAAAGCCGTTCATCGCCGTGGAAATTGCCCAGCATGCGCCGATCTTCGTGACCGGGACCGTGCAGACCCCCGGGCGCTATGCTTTTGAGGCCGATATGACGGTCATGAAGGCCGTCAGCATCGCCGGCGGCTTCCTTCGGGAGCGCGAAGAGAATACCGTCTTCGAGCGCGACCGGATCCAGGCTGCCGGCGCCTACCGAACGGCCATTCTCAACCGGCGCGATCTTCTG
>NZ_VSZV01000269.1:0-20915 GCF_008919455.1 Rhizobium sp. PEPV16 | reverse complement strand
CCAGATCTCTCTTTCGGTGCGGCCCGGCTCGGATACCTCGTACATCCGCGCCATGCCTGCTTCGCAGACACGGATCGTCCATCTCATCAGCTCGATCTCGTCGGCGCTCTTGATGGATCGCGCCCGCTCGGCCAGTTCCTGGCCGTCTAAGAGCATGAAGCCGCGTTCCCGCAATTCGAACGCGCCCGCCGGTTCAAGCCTGTCCACCGCCACGCGTTTGTTGCCGCCATTGCGGCTTACGAGGTCCGCGACCTCGTCCGCCCAGGTTTTCAGTCGGGGTTCCATAAGGTTCCCTGATGTGAAGAATATCCATGACTTCGCCGGCCGGATCTCGTCGATGCCGGGAAGCCCGTCATTGACGTGTTCGGCGCCTTCGAATTCGAAAAGTATGGCCGGCCCATCGGCGAGGATCAGAGCGTAGCGCGAGGCGTTGTGCATCGTCCAGATGCTCATATTCGATGAATCGAAGGCATATCGGATGTTGACGGGATCATAGAGAAGCAGGGCGCCGCAGTCCCATTCGCGCATCTTCGTACGTAGGCGCTCCAGACGATATCGGCGAGCCCGATCGAGCGTCGTGACCGGCACAGGACTGATAAGAGGCCGGTCGGCGCCTTCAGGATTGAAGTATGCCTGCTTTCGCGCGTCCTTGAAGACCGTCGAGCCGGTTAGCTCGGCGGAATCGCTTTCCTCTCGCAGCATCTCAATGAGCTCCTGTTGTCGGTGAATGACGCGACGCCACGCGTGTTCAGCGCTCGATGACCAGATCGCTGAGCGGCTTAGAGCAGCAGGGCAGGAAGAAGCCGGCGTCGATTTCCCTCTGACGAATTCCGCCATTGTGGTTCATGTCGACCGTGCCTGACGTAAGCTTCGACTTGCAGGTGCCGCAGACACCGTTTGCGCAGGACGACGGGATCCTGACGCCTGACTTTTTCGCACAAGAGAGCACGCTCTGGTCGCCGGAGACGTCGATGCTGCGCGCCTGCTTCGAGAAGGTGACCTGAAAGACCTTGGCAGCTGCCTCCTGAACCACGGGGATCTCGGGTTCGTCGATGACCGCGGCGTCGAAGCTTTCCTCCAGGTAGTTCGAGCCGGGCACGCCGAGTTCGGCGGCAATGCCGCGCGCGGCGGCCATGAACGGGGCGGGGCCGCAGCACATCACAGTTCGCTCGGCGATATCGGGAACCGCAAGCCGCATGTAGTCCTTCGAAATACGGCCGGTCAGACCGGGCCAGGACGGCTCGCCGGCCACGGTCTCCGGGAGGAAATGCAGGCGAAGGCCTTTCAGCCTGCGGGCGATGCAGGCTAGTTCGTCGCGAAAGATCAGATCCTGCGGCGTCCGGCCGGCGTGCATGAAGACGACGTCGGCAGGTTCGCAACTGTCGGCGATCTCACGCAGAATGGACATGACGGGGGTAATGCCGGAGCCGCCGGACAAAAGCAGAAGCTTGCGTCCCGACGTCTCGGGCCTGACGAAGTGGCCGAGCGGTCCATTCGCCTTGACGGTCGCGCCGGGAACCAGGGTGTCATGAAGCCAGTTGGAGATCTTTCCGCCGGGGACGCGCTTCACCGTCACGGAGAAGGCGTTCGTCCGATGCGGCGAGGAGGAGATGCTGTAGCACCTGTTTTCAGCGTCTCCATTATGTTCCAGGTCGAACAGAAAATACTGCCCTGCCTTGAACACGAACCGCTTGCCCTCACGCGAGGCAAAGGTGAACGTTTTGACGTCATGCGTCTCCTGCTGGACATCGAGGCAGACGAGCGCGTCGTCTTCTTCCGGGTTCCAGACGTCGTGAAGGGCGGCCCTGGCTACGGGCATCTGCGGGCTCCTAGTATCCATGGGCGCGCATCCGATCGATGTACCAGCTGGCGAACTTGTCGAGGTTCGTCTCGGAAAAGCGGGAGTAGGGGCCTGGCTGATAGGCCGGGTCGAGAGTGCCTGCATGGGAGCGCGCGACGAGATCGGCGTCCTGGTCCGTCGTCGCGACCCAGACATCCGTCAGCTTGTCGAGATCGTAATCCACGCCTTCGACGGCGTCCTTGTGGACCAGCCACTTGGTTCTGACCAGCGTCTTGCCCGCCGAGAGCGGGATGACGGTTGCCACCACGGCATGGTCGCCCATGAAGTGATTCCAGCTGTTGTGGCCCCAAAGATGCGTGTCGCCGAGATCCTTGCGGGTCATGTGGCCGAGAAGCTTGGAGGATGCGGCGGTGGCGTCGTGGGTCTGGGATTCGCCGGCGCCTGCGATGATCAGCCGCTGGGTGCGGAAGTTGGTGGCGCAGTCGGCGAGCTGCTCGACGGCCGCCGAGGGGAAGCCGTCAGACTCCCACGCCTTCGTCCGCTCTTCATACAGCCTGAAGTGCTCCTCGGCCTGTTCGCGATCCTCCGGGCTCAGCGTCTCCGGGTCGAAGCCGAAGTCGAGATCGACGAAGGAGACGCAGAGCTCCGGATGGTTCGCGGAGCAATGGTAGCATTCGCGATTGTTTTCCATCGTGAGCTTCCAGTTGCCATCCTCGATGACATCCGTTTGGAAGGCGATCTTTGCGTTCCGGATGTCGTAGGGGGCGAGGCGCTCGGTCATGGTCTGTTCGAGGATGGTGATGTCCTCGGGTGGATTGTCGGAGAGACAGACATAAATCAGTCCGCCGATTGACTTGAAGGTGACGGGCTTGAGGCTCCGACATTCCTTGTCGAAGTCTTTGCCCATGTGAGGTGCGTAACTGAGCTCACCCGTCAGTTCGTATGTCCAGGTGTGATAGGGACAGACGAGCTTTGAAACGATCGTCTTGCCCGGATCGAGAAGGCGGGAGCCGCGATGGCGGCATACATTGTGCAGGACGCGAATTTCTCCGTCGTCGTCACGCAGAAGGATCAGGCTCGTCTTGCCGATTTCGATCACTGTGGCGTCACCGGGTTCGGGAACATCGCAATCGAGACCGACACAAATCCAGTGATTGTGGAAGAAGACGTCGATGTCTGCTTCGAACACGTCTTCCCTGACGTAAAGGCCGGCCGGCAGAGAGTGACCATTGGCACGAGCGTCGAGAAGGGCGGAAATGGAAGATGGGAGCTTGTTTAGCATCAGAACCTCTTATGCGAGAGTTTCCCCAAATTGCTCTTGCAGTTCCGATGTTTCAACGGCATAAAAAATTAGGTTCGCATGAGTTTTTATCATGCGATAAGGGGTTCTGTGATGCACTTTAGAAGACGGATCCCGTCGTTGACGGCATTGGTGACCCTGGAGGCGGTGCTCAGAAAGAAGAGCTTCACCACGGCTGCGACCGAATTGGGTGTCACCCAGGCGGCGGTCAGCAGGCAGATTGCCTTGCTGGAGGAGGAATTCGGCCAGCCCCTATTCGTGCGCAAGCATCGAGCGATCGAGCCGACGGCGGCATGCATCAACCTCGGAGCCACGCTGGCCAAGAGCTTTGCCGATATTGCCGAGAGCGTGGAAGCGCTCCAGTCGCGCAGCCAGGACGTGTTGACCATAGGGGCGACCGTTGCATTTTCTTCTTTCTGGCTGCTGCCGCGGCTGGCCGAATTTCGCCGTGCGAACCCCGGCATCCTGGTGCGGGTGATATCCCAGGACAGCCCGATCGCTCTCGATGACGGAGAAGTCGATGTGGCAATTCGATATGGTGTGCCTCCCTTCAGCGATAGCACCGTCATCGCCTCGCATGGCGACGTCATCTGCCCCGTCTGCTCTCCCGACTATCTCAAGCGTCGCGGAGATGGCCCGCTCGGCTCCGCCGACGAATTCATCGAAACGGATGTTCTCGATCGTTCCTGGTATAGCTGGGCGCAGTGGTTTTCGCTCACCGGTGCCAACCTCGAGGTAAAGCCGTCGCTTCGGTTCAACCACTATACCGAAACCATCGCAGCCGCGCGCGCAGGCCAAGGCATCGCGTTGGGATGGCGTATGCTGGTGGGCACCTTTCTGGAGGATGGAACCCTGGTGCAGGTCGGCGGCGGCGAGCTTGGCGCGGAGGATCGCTACAACGTGATCGTGCCCGTCAAAGCCAAACGAAGCAATGCGCGGGACCTTGCCGCCGCCTGGCTGACGGCATCCCTGCACGGGTGATCGAAGCATAGTCACAAACCCAACCCCACGGTTGCCGTCCGGTGAACGCCCCTAGGGACGAAGGCGAAGCGATCTGCCAGGCCGAGAAAATCGGCCGCCAGGTGAATGACGGAAAGCCACATTTCCGTTCCCTGCAAGCTCGGTTCACCACCGTCGGCAAACGGGAATCCCTCGCCATCCCGCCATCTATCCAACGCCCTCGACATGACCTTGCGGGCGATAGCCTCCCCGTCGGCCCGCCTGTAGTCTGTCTGCCGGGCAATCAGCAACGGAGGATGAATCGTATCGAGCAGGTTGCACGCATTGTATTTTGCAGCAATGAAGCCCTTGTGGTTGCGATAGTTGAGGTGAACCGTCTCGAGCGAGGCGTGCGGGTGGGGAAGGGCCACGCCGAACTGGGCGTAGGTGCCGCGCGTCAGGCGATAAAAGCCGTTCACCGGTTGAAGCCATCCTTCCGCCGCGGTCGGTTCACCCCACAGCCCCGAGACGCTGTTGGCATTCCGGCTCAGCCACTCGAAGAGCGCCTGCCGTGAATGCCTGATGCCGAAATACTTCGCGTTGAAGTACATGGCAGTTCCGATCGCATCGACCACGCTTCCGGCGTGCCATGCCCGGGTCGACCAGGGCAGGGCGCTTAGCCATTCATCCAGCTCCCTGGCCCCGAGCTCGACCGCATGGACGGGTTGCCGCGGACCGGAACCAAGCAGTTCGAGCGCATAGCCAACCGCAAGGACGTTATAGAGCGCCTTTGAATCATCCCTCAGCGCCTTGCCATGCATTCGCGCATGCTCTTCCGGGAAAAGGCCGGTCTCTCGGTCCTGAAGACCTTGGAGACGCTCGACGGTCTCCGCCGCATCGAGGTCGGGCGGCAGTTGGCCGAAGCCTGCAGCGATCTCAATTGCATCGCAGAGATGCCGGATCGCTGGTCGCCGGATGCCGTCTGCTTCCAGCGATTCATAGGCTCCGTCCGTTTTCCAGCGTGCAAGGACATCCGGCCATTGGTCTTGCGCTTTCTGACCCAGCCTGACCAATTGATCTTCGATGTCGCCAGTGCCAGATTTCCTGGGCGCCGAGCCTCGGCTCCGCAGCACCCGAGCGGGCACGCCACCGGCAATCGCCATGGCGGGAATGTCGCCCGTGACCACCGCTCCGGCGGCGATCACCGCACCGTTTCCAATCGTGGCGCCATCGAGGATCACGCAATTGGCGCCGATCCAGACATCGTCACCGATCGTGATGCCGATGCTGACGACACCCTGGCGGTGTATGGGAATGGTCGGATCGTCGAAGCCATGATTGAAGCCGACGATCGAGGCATGCGAAGCAATCCGCACGCCATTGCCGCACGTCACCGTGCCGGAAACACAGGCATAGGGATTGATGGTGCAATCGTCGCCGAGGATCACATGGCCACGGACGAGCGCGTGCCCGGCGATCCACGACCGCTCACCCATCGTCAGGCTTTCGGTGAAGACTGCGGCATGCTCGGCGATGTAGGACATTTCGGCCAGCTCCGCACCGCATGATCGCCTGAGTTCTGCCTTGCGGGCGAGGTGAGCCGGATGACGGAGGTCCGACGCAATGTGTTCCCAGGTCAGGTATTGAAGCCTGCGCGCTTCGCTCTCTTCGCTTGCCGATGTTTGCGGGCTGTTGGCCTGATCCATCCTGCTCCTCATTCCCAGGTTCA
This sequence comes from Rhizobium sp. PEPV16, assembly GCF_008919455.1. Classification (NCBI taxonomy): domain Bacteria; kingdom Pseudomonadati; phylum Pseudomonadota; class Alphaproteobacteria; order Hyphomicrobiales; family Rhizobiaceae; genus Rhizobium; species Rhizobium sp. PEPV16. The sequence continues at coordinate 15,146 of NZ_VSZV01000269.1, read as the reverse complement.
ACCGCCGAATATTCATCTGAGTCAGCGATCCGTTGCCTCCCCGTATCAGACGGCCTGATCCGTCCAAAAGCAAGACTTCCGGCAATGGCGGCCTTCTTCAAGGTTGGCCGGCGTGATCACAAGCTGATCTTTCGTGACGTGGAATTTCCGCTCCATCTTGCGCGGCCGATGCGCTCCCGTCCGAATTCGCGATTTGCAGAGACGTCATGCGCCAACGCACCGATCATCGGCAACGTGCTCAGCCATCTGGAAACCTTGAGTCGAGTTATGCCGCGTTCAGAAGTTCAGCGCTAACCGGCATTCCCATATGAAAACCCTGGACGCGGTCGATGCGAAGATCCTTGAGAAGGGAAAACTGTGCGGCCGTTTCGACGCCTTCCACCAGAATCGTATTCCCGCGATTGCGGATGAGAGCAATCATGTCCTGAAGCATCGTCAAACCGCGTGGGTTCGAGCAGTCGTGCAGGAAGGTTCTATCGACCTTGACCGTCTGAAACTCGATTGCCCTCAGCCAAGAGAGGCCCGCGAAGCCGCAGCCGAAGTCGTCGAGCCAGATTTCGACGCCGAGTGCCCGCAGATCGGCAATGCATTTCAGCACCTCCGCCTGCATATCCATGTCCAGGCCTTCGGTGACTTCCAAGGCGAGTCGCGACCCGCAGACCCCGCAGCGATCAAGGATTTCAGCGACACTGGCAGCAAAGCCGGGGGAACGCAGTTGTATCGGCGACACGTTGACGCTGACGGTCGCCATGCGATCGGTCATCAGTATATCCCGGCAGGCCGTCTCGATCGCCCACCTGCCCAATTCGAGGATAGCACCACTCCGTTCTGCAACTGGAATGAATGTCTTCGGTGAAACCGCGGTGCCGTCCGGCATCCTGAGGCGCATCAAAGCCTCGACAGCTCTTGCTTTCCCGTTCGTCACGTCGAAGATCGGTTGGTACACGAGCGAGACCAGTTTGCGATCGATAGCGGCCGCCAGCAACGGGACGAGTTTGCCAGCGTGGTCGTCGGGGCGGGGTAAAAACGGATCAAAACTGCGAATGCAGTTTCGGCCACTTGCTTTGGCATTGTAGAGAGCGAGGTCGGCTTCACGTACTATTCGTTCGACTTTCTCGCCAACTTTCTCGCGGGTGAAGGCGACGCCGATGCTGACGGTTACGGTCGACATATCATCCGGTCGCTCGTCGTGAGCAATCGCAAGAGACTCGACTTCCATTCTGATCTTCTCGGCGAGAGTCATCGCGACCTTGGGGAGGGCAGCCGGCATGACTACGATAAACTCCTCGCCACCATACCTGCCGATCATGCCATCGGACGACTCTACAACCGCCTTCAGCGCATTGGCGATGACAGTCAGGCATCGGTCTCCTTCCTGGTGTCCGTAGCGATCATTGAAGCGTTTGAAAAAATCTACGTCGATGAGGAACACGGAGAAGCCGCGGCGCTCGTCTTTCCAGGCGGCCCAGCATTCGTCGAGCCGCCGATCCAGCGCGCGTCTGTTGCTTATGCCTGTCAGGTAGTCAGTATGTGAAAGCTCGAGCAGTGACCTTCCTCGTTCGGACGCTTCCCAGTGCTGATGGCGAGCCTCCGCCGCGTTCAGCAACACGTTTCGACGCTCCACATTCAATCGCCAATTGACGAAAGACGTGAAAGCGAAGCACGAAATGTAGAACAGCCCGAAAGCGAGCTTGTAGGTTTGGCTTGAGGGAAAAAATTCCTCGATGGTAATGAAAAACGCGCATAGAACGAGGCCCGAGGTGATCACCGAAAGCCGAAACGGGAAACTGAAAAACAGGTTGGCGCCCATCATGAAGATGGCGCCGAATACCATGTAGTATGACATGGCGGTGACGTCGCGGGTGGCAATCGCCGGGTAAAGCCAGGCTACATAGCCCACAAGCAGCGCAGCGGCGCATGTGATGTCGAGCCAGACGGTTTTCGCATTTGCCAGTCGCAAGATTTCGAACGCCAGCAGAGCGATCGTCGCAACGACGAATCGAGCGGCGATCGTCATGGAAGCGACATCGGGGATCAGCCAGCGGTCGGGAAGTGCGAAGGCCACATAAACGGCGACCGCCATCCAAAGACCACACCGTGAGCTCTGCCTTCGGACAGCATCATTTTCGGTTTTCAGAGATTTGAGGGCCTCGGCGAATGAAAAGCTGGCGGCTGATTCATCGCGCTGGACATTAGCGCAAGCCGCGATCATGCAACGACGCCGACCCGACAGCCATCTAAAGTATGTTGAAAAGTAAGCCATACTTCGGCGCCCTCCAAAATCGCGTTCGGCAATCTGCAACCGGTTTGTCTTATTGCTGAGCTTTGTTAGAGGGGTAGCATCTGACCCGCAAGAGTAGAATTACTCTTATCCCGTGTAGATTCTAGTCGCATCCTATTTCGAGGTTGATTATGCTTAACGCTATGTCAAGAGGATCTCGAAATGGAACAAAGTCTGGTCTTGGACGGTGAAAGTCTTGTAGCGCCCGGCGAGATTCGTCGGTCGGCCAGGAGGGTTGCTGCCCCAGATCCCGGCCACCTGATCGTTGCCAGAGCTGAGCTTGCCCTCAGCCTTGAGGTGTCGATCCGTCAGTTCAAATCCGGAGTCGAGCCTAACGCGATCATCGAGCGTCTTACTGATGCCTTACATCAAATAAGGCGGCGCTTTCATCCGGAGGCGTGGGACGTCCTCGTTCAGATCGCGCAATCCCATCCCGTTGCTCACTATCTCCATCAAGATCCATTGACCCGCTGGTCGTTCGAAAAGCCGCGCGGCTATTCTGGCGACGCACGCCTTCTCGACTTCATCTACGGCAGACCTGAGATTGAGGACGATGTCGCATCAGCGAGCGACTTGGGACGTTCGATCTACGCCTACACTCGAAATGCTTCGTCATCCGTCGCGGTAAGGGAGCGTCGAGACATTCTGGCGCGCCGCGTTGATGAGATCGCTTCGGCCCGGCCTGGTTCGACCGAAGTCCTCGCCATCGCCGCCGGGCATCTTCGGGAGGGACCTTTATCGCGCGCGCTCAGCGCCGGCGCGATCAAACGCTGGGTGGCTTTAGATCAAGACCCGATGAGCGTTGGAACCGTCGCCCGCGATTTCGCCGGCACTTCCGTCGAGGCGGTGAACGGGTCGGTCAAATCCCTACTCGGTGGAAGGCATGCGCTGGGAATGTTCGATTTCGTTTATGCCGCGGGCCTCTATGACTATTTGCCGGACGCGGTAGCCGTAAGGCTGACCAGAAAGTGCGTCAGCATGCTGAAGCCTGGCGGCACATTCCTGTTCGCCAACTTCTCTCCGGAGACGGACGTCGATGGCTATATGGAGACATTCATGAACTGGGCGTTGCTGTTGCGGTCAGAACGAGAGATGGGCTTGATCGCCAGTGAAAGCGTGACCGGGGCGGATGTGAAGGTGTCTGTTTGGCCCGGCTCAAACCGCAACATTGTCTACTGTGAAATTCAAAAGCCGCAGTAGGCCGCACGCTGGCCGACATATAATGGAGTTTGAGCCAATAACTGGGCGCTGCCGTCCGTTCCGGTAGTCTTCGGGTAATTCCTCAGTTCAAAATCCTGGGTCGACCCTATCAGAGGCTGCATGAGAAAGGTCGTGGCTGCTCTCCCGCCACGGCCTTTCAGCTGTTTATCGGCTGGGGCTAATCAGGCGGCTCATGGCTGTGTCCAGCGTGGTCGTGCCCTTCACCGGCTCGCCGTCGAACCGAATCCAGCCTTCGTTGAAACCATCGATCATGCGCATCCGCGGGAGGGGGTTTTGCATGCCTTGGTCGGTGAAAATCTGCTCCCAGGTGTCGCGGGCGACCGGCTCTGCCCGGACGGTTTTTCCGAGGATGGACGAGAGGACAGCGGCGATTTCGTTGGGCGTGACGCCCTCTGGCCCCATCAACTCGATGACCTGCTTGCCCACCCAGTCGTGCTGCAGCAGTTCTGCCGCCTTGGCTCCGACGTCGAAGATAGAAACCATCGGATAGAGCTGATCGAGCGGCTGGAGGAAACTCGAGAGGACACATGTCTCGCGCGCCGGCGCGATATCCGAAGCCGTGTTCTCCATGAACCAGCCGGCACGCAGAAAGGCGATCGGCATTGGCAAGGCAGATAACTCCTGTTCAACGAGACCGAGCTGGCTCAAGAGGTTAGGTTCTCTGGCCTGCGCGCCGATGGTGGAGAGGCAAACGACCTTGGCGGGACGAGACGAAAGAAGCGCGGTCTTCAGCGCCGCAATGACCGCGCGCACTTCCGTAAAGCCGGGGGTCGGATCGAAGGTCGGCGGGATCAGCAGAAAGACGCCGTCGGCGCCGGCGAAAGCCTCGGTGAGCGCGTCGGCGTCGGTCATCTCGGCCAAGGTCAGTTCTGCGCCTTTGTCCTTCCATTCCGCTGCTTTCTCCGCATTGCGCGCGACGGCGCGTATCGGCACCCCCCCATCCAGCAGACGCGCGGCGACGATGCCTCCGACTTGGCCAGTTACTCCGGTAATCACAAACATGGCTAGACTCCTTTGCTGTTCCGCCGCCAGCAGGTTGGCGGTTTGTTATGCTGATCATGTCCTTCGGAAGCCTTTGACTGAAGCGCGCTTCTGTCACATGATTGGTGACTAAAAATCACGGATACGCGATGTTTGACGGACGATTATTGAATGGCGTGAGCGTATTGGCCGCCGTTATCGAGAGCGGAAGCTTTGCGCGGGCAGCGGAGCTAATGGGATTATCGGCGTCGGGTGTCAGCCGCGCCATTTCCCGACTGGAGGGGCGGATCGGTCTGCGGCTGCTTGATCGGACAACACGCACGATGCGGCTCACCGATGACGGCGCGCGGTTCTACGAACAGGTGGCCCCACTCTTGAGCGGCATCGAAGAGGCTGCGCAGACAGCCGTTGGCGCCAGACAGGCGGTGCGTGGCCGACTGCGAGTCAATGTCGACCCATATTTCTCACGCCTTGTGCTCGGCCCGCGGCTCGGCGCCTTCCTCGATCGTTATCCGGATATCCAGATCGAGGTCATCACCCGCAACGAGATCGGCGATCTTGTTGCTGATGGCATGGACGTCGCGGTGCGCTTTGGCGAGCCTGCACAGCGGTCGCTTATTTCGCGCCTGTTGATGCAGACGCGCGTGATCACGATTGCGGCTCCCGCTTATATCGAGCGGCATGGTCGGCCGAGCCGTCCACAGGATTTGAGCGAGCATACCTGTATCCAGTTCCAGGACCCGCTGACCGCAAGGCCTTTCGAATGGGAGCTTCGGCGGGGTGACGAAGTCGTCTCGATCGAGACCCGCAGCCGCATTTTAGTCAACGATGCCGGCACGACCTTGGCGACCTGCCTTGCGGGGATCGGCATCGCGCAAGTCTTCTCACTCGGGATGGCGGATTATCTGAACAATGGGCAGCTCGTGAACCTCTTTCCCGACTGGTCGGACGAGACATTCCCGCTCTACGCCTTCTATCCCTCGCGCCAGCATGTTCCGGCTAAGGTCAGGGCCTTTATAGATTTCTGCGTCGAGATCATCGAATAGACGGAGGCGCCCCGTCGAGCGGCCTCTGCTGGCTTAAGCCGGCCGGGGCTTCTGGTCCCGGAAGTTTATCGTCCTTGGAGTTCTTTCATGCTTCGGAGGAAGGCGAATTGATATCTCCGCCCATAAAGCCCTTGTCAGATGCGTTCTATGCGGACCGGATACTCGCCGCGCACCAGCAACGGCTCAAAGCCATTGTCGAAGCGGCCGAGCCGGATCAGCCCGTCCCAGCGGTAATCCGCGTAGAACAGCGCCAGGTTACCCCAGGGTTTGAAGTAGCAAAGGTCGCCCGGCTGCTCGTTTCCGAAAGCACCGCTGCCTTCTTCGGTCAGCTTGCGCGGCAGATGGACGATCTTTTCGTTCCTGCCGTAGTCCTCGATCGTGAGGTTCAAGGGCAGCATGGAAGCAAGATCGCGCGCGGTCGGATTGTCGGAGAGCGTCGCGGTCAGGATCAGATTGTTGAAGCCAATCCTGATCCTGACGTCTGTCGCCTTGTGACCCGTCGAGCTGCGCTCGTCCTGCCCGTGCGCCACAAGAGGGAGAGCGGCGGCGGCCAAGGTTCCGCCCAGCACCGTGCGACGGCTCATGAACTTGGATGTCATCGACATAGCGCGCCTCGCGTCAGACAGGTTGAGCCGTCGGCCGGAACAGGATTTCGTTGATGTCGACATCATCTGGTTCGTTCACCGCGAAGGCGACCGTTCGGGCGAACGTGTCCGCGCTGACGGCGATCTTGCTGACGAACTCCTTGGTGCCTGCCTGGATGTCCTTCTCACTGATGTGCTCGAGCAGTTCGGTGCTCACTGCGCCGGGTGAAATGATCGTGGTGCGGATGTTGTATGGCTTCACTTCCTTCCGCAGCCCTTCGGAGAGGGCGCGCACGGCGAATTTAGTGGCGCAGTAGACGGTGGCACCCGGATCGACCACATGACCGTAGACAGAGGACACGTTGATGATATGCCCCGACTTCTGCGTTTTCATGTGGGGCAACGCTGCTGCGATGCCGTAGAGCACCCCTTTGATGTTCACGTCGATCATCCGATCCCACTCGTCAACTTTGAGCCGTTCGAGCGGCGCAAGTGGCATCAGGCCGGCATTGTTCAGCATCACGTCGATGCGACCGAACGCGTTGACGGCCGTGTCGACGAGCGTCTTGACTTGAAGTTGGTCCGTGACGTCGGTTTGGACTGCCTTGGCCCTATAGCCTTTCGCAGTCAGTTCCTCAGCCAGCTTGGCGATGCGATCGCTACGCCGCGCGCCGAGGACGACGGAGGCGCCACGCTCAGCAAGGTGACGCGCCGTGGCTTCGCCGAGCCCGCTGCTTGCCCCGGTGATGACGACCACCTTGTTTTCAATTCCTTGGGACATAATGATCTCCTGTTTTGAGGTTTTGACAAAGTTCAGGAACAGCGGCCAGCGAGCGCGGCGAGGACGGCCGAACCGGCGAGAAGGCAGGCGGCCAGAAGGAAGGTGCTCCACCATCCCGCGGTGTCGAACAGCATGCCGCCAGCGAAAGCGCCGCCTGCAATAGCGAGCTGGATCAGCGCCACCTGCAGTCCACCTGCCGCTTCCAATTCACCGGGAACGATGGCGGCCATCCAGGTGTTCCAGGCGACCGGAATCGGGGTCGAGAAAAATCCCCAGATGACGAGCAGGGATGCCGTAACCGCCGCGAACGGCCCGAGAGCGATCAGCAGCAGGGCAAGGACCGCAAGAGCGGCCGGCAGGCCTACGAGAACGAGGAGGAGGTGGCGCCGGGCGACGAAGCCAATCACGGAGGTTCCAGCTAGTCCGCCGACGCCAAGGCTGAGAAGCACCATGGACAGCGCATTCAATTCCAGTCCGGTGACGCCTTCGAGGAACGGACGAAGATAAATGGACAGCGCGTTCTGGCCGATGAAGGCGAGACCGGTCGCCGCCATTCCTATCGCGAATGTGCGATTGCGCAGCAGCCCGAATATTCTGGCCACCGAGACGGTTGATGTCGCCGGCATCCTCGGCAGGACGACCAGTTGCCAGACGAGCGCTGCAATTCCGATCGGTACGGTAATGAAGAAGGTTCCGCGCCATCCGATCAACCCGCCAAGAAAACTGCCGAGCGGCGCGGCAAGGACGAGCGCGAATGCGGTGCCACCTTGCAGAAGCGCAATGGCCTTGGGCAGATCACGGTCCGAAGCCAAGCGTGCCAGAATAGCCGTCGATAGCGACCAGAAGCCGCCGATTGAAACACCGACCAGGGACCGCCCGACGAGAAAGACAAGGAAGTTGGGTGCGAGGGCAACCGCCAAGCTCGATGCAACAAGAACCGCCGTATAGAGCAAGACGACAGACTTCCGGTCGATCCTCGCCAAGAATGCATTGCCGAAAAGGCTGGTGATGACCGCGAAGACACCCGACACGGTGATTGCCAATCCGGCTTGCCCCTCTGACACCGAGAGATCCCTGGCAATCGGGGTGAGAAGGCTCACAGGAAGAAATTCCAAGCCCACCAGAAGGAATGTGAGAAGCGAGAGACAGGTCACAGCAGACCATGAGGTCGCCGTGTCGTCCGTCAGTGAGGTCTCGTTCAATGTCAACTCGACGGTCATTTACGTTCTCCTGTCCGTTGCCAGATAGATAATCGGACTGGTTTTGCGCGACTAGAAGCTATAATCTGAACGTCGTGATGAAGGAGATTCAACAATGCGGCGCGACGAGTTCACGGAAATGCGTGCGTTTCTGGAGGTGGCTCAGGAGCGGAGTTTCACGCGCGCTGCATCAAAGCTGGGAGTCACGCGCTCGGCGCTGAGCCATACCATCAGCGCGCTCGAAGCCCGGCTCGGCGTCCGGCTTCTCTCCCGCACGACGCGTGATGTGGCTCCCACGGCGGCCGGTGCGCGCCTCGTGGAAACTATCCAGCCGCATTTCGATAGCATCGCCGCCGGGATCAGTGCCCTCGGCGCGTTGCGCGACAAGCTCTCAGGCCAAGTCCGCCTCGTATGTCCCGATGATGCCGTGGAGTTGGTCTTCCGTTCGAGGCTGCCGGCATTTCTACGGGATTACCCCGATATCACCGTTGAACTCATCGTCGACAATGGTTTCACAAATATCGTGGAGCGCCAATTCGATGCCGGCGTGCGGCTCGGCGAAGCGATTGCGCGCGACATGGTTGCCGTTCGCATCGGGCCCGATATCTCTTATGCCGTGGTCGGATCACCGGAATATTTTGCGGCCCGCACTGCACCTTCGACCCCGCAGGACCTGACGGGCCACAATTGCGTCAACCTGCGTCTTCCGACGTCAGGCGCTCTCTATGCCTGGGAGTTTGAAAAGGATGGTCGCGAGTTCAGCGTACGTGTGGAAGGCCAACTCGTGATGAGCAACATAGGGCCTGCGATCAATGCCGCTCTCGATGGGGCGGGGCTGTCTTATGTGCCGAGGGATCTGATCAGGCAATATTGTGACAGCGGTCAACTGCACGAAGTGCTCGCGGACTGGGCGCCAACATTCCAAGGGTATCATCTCTATTACCCCAGCCGGCGCCATCCATCCCCTGCTTTCTTCGCCTTCGTTGAAGCTTTCCGCTACCGGTATCGGTAGCGGAAAACAGGCCGGGCGAAGCAGCGCAACCCGTCGCGCCTCTTGCTCATCGACAATTATCGGGCGCTGTCGATGATGGCGCCGCCGTCGGGGGTAAGGCTGTAGCCCGTGATGAACTGCGAATCCTTGCTGGCGAGAAACAGGGCTACGGGCGCGATGTCGTCTTCCGGCGAGCCGAAACGAGCAAGTGCGCTCATCGGTGGAGGAACCTCCTTTTCTGCTGCGCCCCAAGTGTCCGCGACCGGCAGGATGTTGTTCACGGTGATGTTGTCGCCACCCCATTCGCGTGCCGCCGTGCGGGTCAGCGCGCGCACTGCCTCCTTCGCCATGTTGTACGGGCCGTACCCGGCCAATCCAATCGTGCCGGCCATCGACCCGAAGTTGATGATCCGGCCTTCTCCGCTTTCCCTGAGGTGAGGATAACAAGCCTGCATGAAGCGCAGATACGCGATCGGCCCGGTGTCGAAGTTCCGTTGCAGTTGCTCGACCGAAAGGTCGATGACTGAAGACAAGACGGCAGAACCATCGAAAGCATTGTTCACGAGAATGTCGATGCGGCCGTATGCGGCGACAACCTTGTCCACTGCGGCCGTGATCTGATCGGCTTCACCGACGTCGCAGACGACGCCTAGCGCGGTGCCGCCGGCTTCGACGATATCCGCGACAACGCGTTCGACGCCTTCGGATGTTCGCGAAAGAACAGCCACCCTCGCGCCTTCGGCCGCAAACAGCTTTGCGGTGGCGCGGCCAATTCCGCGGCTTGCGCCAGTGATGACGGCAACTTTTCCATTGAGTCGATCCATGTGTATCTCCATTTGATAAGGCTTGGGAATCGTCGAGGCGTCAGAGGACGGCAGCCTGGACGTAAGGGGAGGGGACGTCGCGAACGTCGTTCTGCGTCATGAACGATGCGATCAGCAGCGCCAGGCCGATCGCCGCTGGCAGGGCGCCGACAGGTTTTCGAACGCCGATATGCGCGAGGCCCGATAGCAGCAGGTGAAAGAAGATGCCCGCATAGGCGAGATCGCTGAGCGGGACGCTGACGCGCGAAAGGATCGCGAGCGGGCCGAGGACCTTAACAATGATCATGAACGGAACGAGGTTGTTGGCGCTATATCCGAGTTCCGTCAGCGCCTCACGAACCCACTGTCCCTTCGTGGCATACATGTAGGCTGAAGCGAGATAGAGCGCGGATAGAAGTGCCGTGCTGATCCAGTATCCGTAAAATTCAAGCATAAGTTCATCCTGCCGCTGCTCACGCAGCAACATTCCTCTCGTCGGGTCTGTCGGTTTCTATGTGAGAGGCGCTCCTTTACTGCGCCCCTGATGCACGGATGGAAAATGTCGTCTAAGGTCTATCTTTGCAAGTAGGATGAATTACTTGCAGCTAGTATGGAAAACCAGACTATGGCCGATGGCGAAATCAATATGCATGAGGAGATGCGTCGCGCATTCGCGCTGCTCTCCGGCAAATGGAAGCTGGAAATCATGTGGCTGCTCCATCAGCGGATCCACCGGTTTGGCGAACTGAGGAAGGCTATCCCCGGCATCACCCAACACATGCTGACGGCGCAACTCCGCGAACTCGAAGCAGACGGACTCGTATCCCGCACAGTCTTTGCGGAGGTTCCGCCGCGCGTCGAATATGCAATCACGCAGAAGGCGCGGGGCCTCGGCCCCACGATGGAAGCTCTGACGGCATGGTGGAACAAGTACGGCAAAAGCGTGCCGGCGAAGCCGAGCGCACGCGGGCGTAAAGCGAAAGGTGGCTGAACTGCTTCGGGTCGATAAACGACATTACCCTCACGAAAAACTCGAACCGGACTTGTCCCAGCCTTCCTTGATCGTCTCCATTGCGACGTTGGTCGAGGTGTTGGCAACGTGGGGCAGCGTCGAGATGCGCTCGCCGAGAACGCGGCGGTAGCGGCCGATATCGCGCGTGCGGATCTTCAGCAGATAGTCGAACCTGCCGGCGATCATATGGCACTCTTCGACTTCGCTGATCTTCTTGATGGCATCGTTGAAGCTTTTCAGCGCGTCCTCGCGGGTATCGGAAAGCTTCACCTCGACGAAAGCAATATGGTCGAGCTGCATTTTCGACGGATTGAGGACGGCCTTGAAGCCTTCGATATATCCTTCGCTGATCAACCTTTTGAAGCGGATCTGGCACGGCGTCTTCGACAATCCGACACGCGCGGCGAGATCAGTGATCGACAGCCTGCCGTCCTCGGTGAGTGCGGTGAGGATCTTTCTGTCGAACTGGTCCAATTCACTAAAGATGTCGGTTTCAGCAGCCATTTGAACTCTCGTGGGCGGATTAATAAGTTCATACAGCCTGGAAACTGTTGAAATCAAGTGAGATTGCGATTTGCGGATATGATAGATTATCTGCCGGGCAGAAGAGCGCTGAAATCGGTATCGGCGCCGCGCTCAACACGGGGATCATACATGCATAACAAAGAAGCGGATGACGATCGGACGCCGGACCTGCTCGCTCACTACCGGCCGCTGGCGATCAGGGCAGTGGCCGCGGCGCTCACCCTCAAGCGCGACAGACCGGAAGCGCGCCCGCTGCGAGAGACGGAATATTCCGGCCCCGCCTTCACGGACGATGCACAGTGGGACGACGAGCCCGGCATCTCATTCATCCGTTAAACCAGACATCGATTGATAGGTACTTTCATGTTGAACGCAGCGATCGACACCACGCCATCCAATGACCCTAGCAATGGCGCGCCGTTTTCCGGCTTTGCGCCGCCGATCCGACCGCAATCCGAACTTCGCCAGGCCATCACGGCAGCCTATCGCCGGCCGGAAACCGAATGCTTGCCGCCGCTCGTTGCAGCCGCGCGTGTCTCCGAGGCAAAACGCTATGACATTCGCAGCACGGCCCGCAGCCTGATCGAGGCGTTGCGCGCCAAGCACAAGGGGACCGGAGTCGAAGGGCTGGTGCAGGAATATTCGCTTTCCAGCCAGGAAGGCGTGGCGCTGATGTGCCTCGCCGAAGCGCTGCTGCGCATTCCCGACACCGAAACCCGGGACGCGCTGATCCGCGACAAGATCGCCGAGGGCAACTGGACCTCCCATATCGGCGGCGGAAAATCCATGTTCGTCAACGCCGCCACCTGGGGCCTCGTCGTCACTGGTAAGCTGACGTCGACGGTCAACGACCGGAGCCTGTCGGCAGCGCTGACGCGGCTGATCGCCCGCGCCGGCGAGCCGGTCATCCGTCGCGGTGTCGATATGGCGATGCGCATGATGGGCGAGCAGTTCGTCACCGGTGAAACGATCGCCGAGGCACTGAAACGCGCCCGGCCGCTGGAAGCGCGCGGCTTCCGCTATTCCTACGACATGCTGGGCGAGGCCGCCACGACGGGCGCCGACGCCGAGCGATATTACCGGGATTACGAAAAGGCGATCCACGCCATTGGCAAGGCGTCGGACGGGCGCGGCATATATGACGGCCCGGGCATATCGATCAAGCTTTCGGCCCTGCATCCCCGTTACGTGAGGTCGCAGGCCGGCCGGGTGATGAGCGAGCTGCTGCCGAAGGTCAAGGCGCTGGCCGTTCTCGCCAAGACCTATGATATCGGCCTCAATATCGACGCCGAGGAAGCCGATCGGCTGGAGCTTTCCCTCGATCTCCTTGAGGAGCTTTGCTTTGCGCCTGATCTCACAGGCTGGAACGGGCTGGGCTTTGTCGTGCAGGCCTATGGCAAGCGCTGCCCCTTCGTCCTCGACTACATCATCGATCTCGCACGCCGCTCCGAGCGTCGGGTCATGGTCCGTCTCGTCAAGGGCGCTTACTGGGATGCGGAGATCAAGCGCGCCCAGCTTGACGGTCTCGACGACTATCCAGTCTATACCCGCAAGATCTACACCGATGTCGCCTACATCGCCTGCGCGCGCAAGCTGCTCGATGCTCCGGATGCGGTCTTCCCGCAATTTGCCACCCATAATGCGCAGACGCTCGCCACGATCTATCGTCTGGCGGGTGCTGATTTCACCGTCGGCAAATACGAGTTCCAATGCCTGCACGGCATGGGCGAACCACTCTACGACGAGGTTGTCGGAAAGGAAAAACTCGACCGGCCCTGCCGCATTTATGCGCCTGTGGGAACGCATGAGACGCTGCTCGCCTATCTGGTGCGACGCCTTCTGGAAAATGGCGCCAATTCCTCCTTCGTGCACCGCATCTCCGATCCGAATGTCTCGGTCGAGGCGCTGATCGCCGATCCCGCCGAAATCGTCGCGGCCATGCCTGTCGTTGGCGCGCCCCACGCGCAGATCGCGTCGCCGAAGGCTCTTTACGGCAGCGCCCGAGCCAATTCCGATGGTCTCGATCTCTCGAACGAGGCCACGCTTTCGGATTTGGGGCAGGCGCTCGCCTCCACGGCTGCTGCCCCGTGGCATGCGCTTCCCATCCTAGCCGACGGCTCTATGGATGGGGTTACGCGCGATGTTCTCAATCCTGCCGATCACCGGGATGTCGTCGGCACGGTGACCGAAGTGAAGGTCGAGGAGGCAGCGCGCATCGTTCGCATGGCGGCGGAGCATGCGCCGCAATGGGCCGCCGTGCCGCCGGCCGAGCGTGCCGCTTGCCTGGAGCGGGCGGCCGACATCATGCAGTCCCGCATCAAGGTGCTGATGGGCATCGTCATGCGCGAAGCCGGCAAATCCGCGGCCAATGCCGTCGGCGAGGTGCGTGAGGCCATCGATTTCCTGCGCTACTATGCCGAACAGGCTCGCAAGACCCTCGGCCCCTCGCATGCGCCCCTCGGCCCGGTCGTCTGCATCAGCCCGTGGAATTTCCCGCTGGCGATTTTCACCGGACAGGTCGCCGCAGCCTTGGTGGCCGGCAATCCCGTGCTTGCAAAACCAGCCGGCGTCACGCCGATCATCGCTTCGGAGAGTGTGAAGATCCTTCACGAGGCGGGCGTGCCTGTCGGTGCCCTGCAGTTCGTGCCCGGCAGCGGCCGTCTCGGCGCCGGCATGGTCGGGGCGGAGGAGACGGCAGGCGTCATGTTTACCGGGTCGACCGAAGTTGCCCGCATGATCCAGGCGCAGCTGGCCGAACGGCTATCGGCGACCGGCAAGCCGATTCCGCTGATTGCCGAAACCGGCGGCCAGAACGGCATGATCGTCGACTCCTCGGCTTTGGCCGAGCAGGTGGTGGCCGACGTCATTGCGTCTGCCTTCGACAGTGCCGGTCAACGCTGCTCGGCGCTCCGGGTTCTCTGCCTTCAGGACGATGTCGCCGACAGGACCCTCGCCATGCTGAAGGGCGCCTTCCGCGAGCTTACGATCGGCCGTACCGATCGGCTGAGCGTCGATGTCGGCCCAGTCATCAATGACAGCGCAAAGACGGAGATCGACCAGCATATCGAGCATATGCGCGGCTTAGGCCGGAAGGTGGATCAGCTGCCGCTGCCCGAAAGTGCTGCGGCGGGGACCTTCGTTCCGCCGACGATCATCGAAATCAAGTCCCTGTCGGACCTGACAAGAGAGATCTTCGGCCCGGTTCTGCATGTCGTCCGCTTCAAGCGAAACGGGCTCGACCGTCTGATCGACGACATCAACGCATCGGGTTATGGTCTGACATTCGGCCTTCACACTCGGCTTGATGAAACGATCGCGCATGTGACCAGCCGCATCAAGGCTGGAAACCTCTATGTCAACCGGAACATCATCGGCGCCGTCGTCGGCGTGCAGCCGTTCGGCGGCCGCGGCTTGTCGGGAACGGGTCCGAAGGCCGGCGGTCCGCTCTATATCGGCCGGCTGGTGCAGCGCGCGCCCGTGCCGCCACAGCAGGATTCCGTTCATACGGACCTCGCCCTTCGTGACTACATCGTCTGGCTCGACAAGAAGGGCTTGTCGGGCGAGGGGGAAGTGGCGCGTGGGTATGCGAGCCGCTCGGCGCTCGGGCTCGAACGTGAACTCACCGGTCCGGTCGGGGAGCTCAATCTCTACGCGCTCCATCCCCGCGGCCGTATTCTCCTCGTGCCGCAGACCGAAGGCGGGCTTCACCGCCAGATCGCCGC
>NZ_VSZV01000289.1:0-26492 GCF_008919455.1 Rhizobium sp. PEPV16 | reverse complement strand
CGACGGCCTGGCCCGGGGTGACGAAGCCGCCCGAGCAAGGGGGGCTGGGCTTCGACATCAAATGGAATATGGGCTGGATGCATGACAGCTTGAGCTACATCGAGAAGGACCCGATTTACCGGAGCTATGCCCACGGCACGATGACCTTCGGCATGATCTATGCCTATTCCGAACACTTCATTCTGCCGATTTCACATGACGAGGTCGTCTACGGAAAGGGCTCGCTGCTAACGAAAATGCCGGGCGACGAATGGCAGAAATTCGCCAATCTGCGCAGCTATCTCGCCTTCATGTGGGGCCATCCCGGCAAGAAGCTTTTGTTCATGGGGAGCGAAATCGCCCAGCCTGGCGAGTGGAACCATGATGGTTCGGTAAGCTGGGATGTGCTGGACCGGCCTCAGCATGTGGGGATTCAGCGGCTGGTGAAGGATCTGAACGGCCTTTACGCGGACGAGCCGGCATTGCAGTTTGGCGACTTTCATTCCGAGGGTTTCGAATGGGCGGCAGCCGACGACGCCGTCAATTCCGTCCTCGGCATGCTCCGTTATACGCCCGATCGGGCTTCGTCGGTTCTGGTCATGTCGAACTTCACGCCGGTGCCGCGTTACGGCTACAGGATCGGCGTGCCGCAGGACGGGGTGTGGATCGAGCGGATGACGACGGATGCGCGGGAATATGGCGGCTCGGGCCTTGTCAATGGCGCCGTGTCGAGCGAGCCCATTCCCGCCCACGGCAGGCCCGTCTCCCTGTCGCTGACGCTGCCGCCGCTGGCGACGATCTTTCTCAAGGGACCGTCATTTTGATCGGGTTTCATTCGGTGTGCGGAGCCGGATGAATGAAAGGCCAAGGGCTCGCCTCGGATCCCTTCTCGATGGGAACCTCGATGAGAACAGGTTCGTCGAGAGATAGGGCTTTCTCGATCGCGTCTTTCAATTCGCCAGGGCTCGTCACCTTGAATGCTCGAATGCCGAAGCTCTCGCCAAGCGCGACAAAGTCTGGATTGGTCAGCTCCGAGCCAAGATAGCGGCCTTTATACGCCTGCTTCTGGTCACGCAGTACGTTGCCATAGGCCGAATTGTTGAAGACGATGGCGATGACATTGATCTTATGCTGGACGGCGGTAGCGAGTTCCTGAACCCCGAACATGAAGCCGCCATCGCCGGAAACAGAAATAACGGCCTTGTCGGGATTGGCGACTTTCACGCCCAAGGCCGTGTTGAAGCCGAAACCAAGATTGTCCTGATAGCCGCATGTGACGTACTGACGCGGGGCATAGACCGGGAATGCAAATCGGGCGGTAAAGCCCATCTGGCAGATTTCCTCGACGAAGAAGCCGTCCCTTGGCAGGGCTTCGCGAATGGCATCGAGGTAGACGAGCTGCGGCTGCACTGCCGAGAAGCGAGACCTTGCCTCTTCGTTGAGCTCGGCAAATTCGCGCGTGCGATCTTCACGGCCCAGCCCGGCAAGCGCATCAATGAGGGCCTGTGTTCCGGCCTTGGCATCCGAGACGATGCCGACATCAGGCTTGAGACGGACCATCTCGGTTGGATCGATATCGATGCGGATCACCTTGAGATCCTTGGGAAGCCACTTCCATCGCATGAACTGCAATTCCAGCCGGCTGCCGATCCCGATGACGACGTCCGTCTTCCGCCAATATTCATAGGCCGCGACGAAATTCAGGTAGTTGGGGTGGTCGTCGGCGACGATGCCCTTGCCGGAGCGATGGGACGTGACGGGCGACTGCAGCAATTCCGCAAGAGCGGCGATTTCCGCTCCAGCATCCACCGCGCCGCCACCAACCATGATCATCGGGTTGCTGGCACCTGATATCAGTGCCGCCGCGGCAGCGACCTGATCAGGGTTGACGGCCGGATGAGGTGCTCTCGTGCCGACCGGCAGATCGGTTTCTGGGCCGAATTGCCCGAACACGTCCCATGGCGCTTCGACCGCTCCTGGACCCTGGCGGCCGGAGAGCATTTTGGCGACGACCTCGGCCGTGACAGGACCGGTTTCGGACTGGTGATTGATCCGCTCCGCCGTTTTCGTAATCCCGCGCATCGTCGCGAGCTGATCCGGCAGTTCGTGCAACTGTCCTCTGCCTTGACCGATCAGGTGGGACATGATGTTGCCGGTGATGCACAGCACCGGGGCATTGGCGCCGTAAGCGGTGCAGAGCGCCGCGCCGGAATTGAGGACGCCTGGGCCTGGAACGACGGTATAGGCGCCGATCTGGCCGGTGGACTTGGCATAGCCATAGGCCATGTAACCGGCGCCCTGCTCGTGTCTGGTGTGAATGAACCGAATTTTGTCACCGGCACCGTAGAGGGCATCGTTAAAATCATACATGTGGGCGCCGGGGATGCCGAATACGGTGTCGATCCCATGGGCGACGAGTGAACGGGTCATCGCCTGACCGGTCGTTTCTTTCCTGCTCATCCGGAGGCTCCAATGGCTTGAATTCGGTCAGGCGACCGTCGACGATTTCAGGCAGCCTTCGGCTCTGAGCGCCGCGACGATGGCGTCGGCGTCTGCCGGTTGCATGCCCGCGAGATTCATACGCCCGGAAACCGCCATGTAGATGCCGTGCCTGGCCCGGAGGGCCGCAGCCGTTTCTTTGGACATGGAAAGATTGGAAAACAGGCCGCGTTGCCGGCGGATGAAGGTCAGATCGAGAGCGGCGTCGGCCAGCGCTGCACGATTGCCGTTGACGCGCAGGCACATCTCTTCGAGCTCGGCGCGCCACATGGCCGACATCTCTTCGCTTTCGAGAATGGACCTGACGACCGCGGCTCCATGATCGGGCGGCATGGACCAGTTGACTCGAGCAAGTGCCGCAATGTTACTTTCGGCCTTTCTGAGGGCATCCTCATTGCGGGTCATGACATAGAGCGCGCCGACACGCTCGCGATAAAGACCGAAATTCTTGTCGCAGGAATAGGCGATCAGCGCCTCATCGACCGCCTCGAGGATCATGCGCGTCGGCGCGGCGTCCTGTTCGAGGCCGTCGCCGAGGCCCTGATAGGCGAGATCGATGAACGGCACCAGCCGATGCGCAACGAGAATCCCGGTAATCTGCCGCCACTGTTCCATGGTGAAATCGATGCCGGTCGGGTTGTGGCAGCAACCGTGAAGCAGCACGACGTCGCCTTCCCGAGCGGAAGACAAGGCGGCGACCACACTTTCGAATTTCACCTGCTGCGACATCAGGTCAACGAAAGCGTACTCCTTTACCGGCAAGCGCGCCGAGCTGAAGATCGGCGCATGATTTGGCCAGCTTGGCGTCCCGAGCAGAACCTTTGCCGACGAATTTGCCGCTTGGATGAGCTCAGCACCGAGACGCAGGGCGCCGCTTCCACCGGGTGTCTGAATGCCGACAAGGCGTTGAGCAAACGTCGGCGATTTTCCGAAGATGATGGGCTGCAGGAGGCGCACGAATTGCAGGTCGCCTTCCGGGCCAAGATATTTCTTGCTGTCCTGGGTCTCCAGGAGAAACTGCTCCGCCGCTTTGACGGCTCGCATCACTGGCGTGCGTCCCATGGCGTCACGATAGACGCCGACGCCGAGGTCGATCTTTCCGGGGCGATCGTCGGCCTGGAAGGCCTTGATCAGTGCAAGCAGGCTGTCGGCTGGCCGACTGTTCAGTTCGTCAAACACAAGTCCACCTCGTTTCCGTAATTCTGGCTCGCAGACTAGCTGAACTTTCGCGACGAATTTCTGCGATTATCTCCCTGTAATGGCGCATCTATGCAGACAATCAGCGCGATATGGCTATGATGTGCAGAAATTCACCGTCCGAGGAGGGTGGCCATGCTTGACCCATTCGATATCAAATTGCTCGCCGCTCTCCAGCAAAACAGCGAGCTGCGCAGAACGAACTCTCTCTGACGGTCAATCTCTCCGCGACCCAGTGCGCACGCCGTTTGGAAAGGCTGCGTAACGAGCAATATATCCAGAGTGTCGTCGCCATCCTCAATCCCGTGAAACTGGGTTTCACTGTCGTCGCTCATACGCTCGTCAGCCTCAGAGCGCATACGGAAGGTGGAAACGAGCAGCTTCATCGTTTCATCGAGACCGCGCCGGAGATCCTGGAATGCTATTCGCAGACCGGTGACGCCGACTTTCTGATGAAGGTCATGACGCGCGACCTCGAACATCTCAGCCAATTTCTCGAAAGAATGATCCGGGTCACCGACAATCTGGCGTCGGTCAAGTCAAGCATCGTCCTCAAGACACTGAAAAAGACGACCGCTTTGCCGCTGCAGATCGTGACGTGAGAGCCGCTCTCACCTGAGATAGTGGATATGCGGGCGCGAATGATAGGGAGAGGTTTCGATACGGGCCTCGACGGAAAAGACATCCTTTAGAAGATCCTCGCTCAACACGTCCTGCGGCGCGCCGGAGGTGACGATCCTGCCATGCTGCATAATGATCAGCTGGTCGCAGAACATGGCGGCATGGTTGAGATCGTGCAGGGCGACGATGCTGGTGATCGGCAGGCCGGAGACGAGCCGCATTAGCCCGATCTGGTGCTGGATATCGAGATGATTTGTGGGCTCGTCGAGGATCAGTTCCTGGGGCGACTGGGCGAGCGCCCTTGCGATATGGGTGCGCTGCTTTTCGCCGCCCGACAGGCTCTGCCAGCGATCGTCGCGCTTCTCCGCCATGCCGGCGCGGACCAGCGCGGCTTCGACCGCCTCTTCGTCGCTCTGCGTCCAGCCTGAAAACATCGACCGGTGCGGGAACCGGCCGAGCTTGACGACGTCGACGACCCTGAGATTGGCATTTGTGGTGGCGTGTTGCTCGACGAAGGCGATCCGCCGGGCGATCGAGCGGCGGCTGATCGTGGCGATGTCCCTCCGGTCGAGCGTGATGCGGCCGGAATGCGGCCGCTTCAGGCCGGCGAGAAGCCGAAGGAGCGAGGTCTTGCCCGAGCCGTTCGGTCCGAGCAGGCCGAGCATCTTGCCCGGCGGCGCGTCCAGGGAAACGCCATCGAGAATGGTCTTCCTGCCAATCTTCCAGATGAGGTTGTCGGCTTTGATGCTCATGATGCGCGCTGGAACCGGTAGAGGATGATCGAGAAGAAGGGGACGCCCACCAGCGCCGTGACGACGCCGATCGGCAGGATCTGGTTCGGAATGAGGGCGCGCGCGGCGATGTCGGCGAGCACCATGAAGATCGCCCCTGTTATGGCGCAAGCCGGCAGGAGGCGGACATGCAGCGGCCCGACGACAAAGCGGGCGACATGCGGCACGACGAGGCCGACGAAGCCGATCGATCCTACCATGCTGACGATCGTCGCCGTCATCATTGCCGTCAGCGCAAAGAGCGCCATCCGCGCGCGGCCGACATTGACGCCGAGCGAGGATGCCGCCTCGTCACCGAATGCGAAGGCGTCGAGCACGCCAGCGTAAAACAGGCACCCGACAAGGGCGACGCCGACGACGATAGAAACCAGCGCAAATTCCGGCCAGCGCACGCCGCCGAAGCTGCCGAGCAGCCAGAACATGACGTCGCGGGCCTGCTGTGCATTGGCCGATGTCGTGACGATATAGGACGTCGTGGCGTTGAAAAGCTGCGAAGCGGCGACACCGGCAAGGATGGTCCGATCCGCTCCGCCGCGCGTGCCGTTCGACAGGAGCGCGACGAAGAAGAAGGCTGCGAAGGCGCCGGCAAAGGCGCCGGCCGATAGCGAAACCGCCCCCGAGCCGATCCCCAGGATGACGATGGCGACGGCGCCGGAAGAGGCGCCGGCCGAGATGCCGAGAACATAGGGTTCGGCAAGCGGATTGCGCAGCAGCGACTGCATGATCGCGCCCGACAGCGCAAGGCCCGCGCCGCAAAAGGCGGCGACGAGCGCCCGGCTGAGACGATAATCCCAGATGACGGTTTCATGGATGCGGTTCAGTTCGACCGCGGTCCATCCCAGCCGGTTGGTGACGGCCGAAAACGTGGTGGCAAGCGGGATCGGCAGGTCGCCGATCCCGACGCTGACGCCAATGGCGATAGCGATGAGGCAGAAAGAGGCGAGGAGCAGTGCGAGGACGGCTCCCAGCTGCCGGAAGATACGGCCCGCTTCCGTCACTTCAACAGACCGAGAGCCTTCAGCTGGCCGGCCACCTGCTCAGCGCCGTAGACCGTGCGGACGGTCGGGTTCATGGCCTGGCCGTCCATGATCACGATCGCCTTGTTCTTGACGGCGGGGATCTGGCTGACGGCCGGATCGGTGTTCAGGAAATTGATCTTCGCCTCCGGCTTGTCGAGCTCCCAACGGTTACGATCGAGACTGGCGACGACGATGACGTCGGGATTGGAGGCGATGATGCCTTCCCAGCCGAGCGTCGGCCATTCCGCTTCCGCTGATATCGCGTTGTGCCCGCCGAGTAGGTCGGCGATGAAGCCGGACGCACTGTTCTTGCCGCCGAGATAGGCGTCGGCCGACGGGCTGGGGCTGGAGAACCAGAAAACGTAGGAAAGGTTCTTGCCGTCCTTCGAAACGCTGGAGCGAAGCTTGGCTTCGCGCGCCTTGAAGTCGGCGATCAGCGCCTGGCCGCGATCGGCGACATCGAAGATCTGCGAGAGTTCGTCGATCTCCTTGTAGAGAAGGTCCATGTTCCACAGCTCGGCGCGGCTGCCGTACTGGTCTTTGACGTCCTTGGTGCTGAGGCAGGTGCTGGGCGAGAGATAGGTCGCGACGCCGACCTCGTCGAAATCCTCGCGCTTGGCGACCTTGCTGTTCGGCCCAACCAGGCTCGGCAGAGCCGCCGCCACGAAATCGGGATTTTCGGCCAGGATCGATTCGAAAGTCGGCATCTCGACGGTCAGAAGCTTGACCTTGGCATTGGCTTCTGCGAGCTGCGGCAGAACCTTGCTCGGCCAGAAGGCGGTACCGGCCATCTTGTTCTCGAGGCCTAGCAGCAGCAGGATTTCAGCGCTGTTCTGGCCGAGGCCAATCGCTCGTTCGGGCGCCTTCTGGAAAGTCACCTGCGCGCCGCAGTTTTCCAGTGTCAGCGGGTAGGTCGTCGAACCGGCCAAAGACGGATTTGCGGCAAGGCCGATCATGGCGGAGAGGCCGCAGGCGGCCAGAAGCGATTTGAGGCTGGTCACGTATAGATCCCGGTGCGTGAGTGTGTACGGCCGGGGTATAGCCACAGGAGCCGCCGAGAAACAAGACCGAATGGATCAACTTATAGCAGAAACCGGCAGCGCTGAACATTCTCCCCGGATGGCGCACTACCGAAACGTGTCTCGATTTCAGTTCTATCGGCGGTCGAGAAACTCCCGGATCGCCTGCGAGAGCGCTTCGGGATTCTCCTCGGCCACGTGATGGCCGCTGTCTATGCCGAAGCCGTGCACGTGATCCGCCCAGTTCCGCCAGATGGCGACGGGATCGCCATAGATCTGCTCCATGTCGTCGCGTAGCGACCAGAGGCAGAGCATGGGGCAGGTCACTTTCCGACCGGCGTCGCGGTCCTCGCGGTCGTGGAGATGGTCGATGCGGAGGCCGGCGCGGTAGTCCTCGATCATCCCGTGAATCACGGCTGGATCGCGGACGACGTCGACGAGGTCGTCATAGGCTTGCCTTCCCATCAGCGCCGGCGAGAGTTTGTCATACCACGCGAGGGGATCGGCCAAGATCGCCCGTTCCGGCTTTTCCGGTTGAGCGAAGAAGAACCAGTGGTACCAGTCTCTCGCAAATTTCCAGTCGGCGCGTTCGAGATGCTCGATCACGGGGATGCCGTCGGCGATGATGAGTCTCTGCACGCGGTCGGGATGATCCATCGCCATGCGGAAGGCAGTCAAGCTTCCGCGGTCGTGGCCGACCACCGCGAAGCTCTCGTGCCCCAGCCTCAGCATCAGTTCAACCAGGGCTTCCGCCTTTGCGCGCTTCGAAGAGTTGCGGCTGTCGGGAGCATCGAGCGGCTGGTAGGAGCGGCCGAAACCGGGAAGGTCGGGGCAGACGATCGTGAAATGGGGCGACAGCAGATCGGCCACCGTGCCCCAGGTCATATGTGTCCTGGGATGGCCGTGGAGAAGCAGAACGGCCGGTCCCGTTCCGCCGTGACGGACGCGAAGCGACCCCGGCCCGGCGTCGACGGTATCGAGAGAAAAGCCTTCGAACATGCTCAGCTGAGCTTCCCCACACGCTTGGCATAGTCTGAAAACGTGGCCCCTTCACCCTTCCGACCGGCTTCACCGGCAAGCTGCAGCACGCGGATCGGAAACAGGATCGCCGCCCGGTTGGCGCCTGACAGCTCGTGGTCGTCATCCTCCTCGATCGCCTTCTGAGCCTTCGAGAGCGCAGCGTCGATCTCCCCGCGCGTGAGCAGTTGCTTATCGACGATCGCATCACATATCGAGGCCATCGCCATGATCAGGCCCTTGAGCTGCAGATTGGCGGTATTCATGAGAACTCCCCAGGTGAAGAAAGGATTTCTAGTCCGGTTCGACCGGCCGGATCGTGTCGACGGCGACGGCACCGTCGACGATCCCGCGCGTGACATCGCGCCTGTTCCGATCGATCTCGATGACCGTGTAGAGCTTGTCGTCCCGAAAGGCGCTGGCATTGACCGTCGTCACATCCTCGGCGGGAGCCGCATCCACTTCCATGAAGTCGAGCTCGCCCGCCGCTGCGACGATCCTGGCGTCACCCGGCGTTCTGGCGGCGACGACGACGATACCATGTCCGGGGGAATTGTCCCATCGCGGATCGCCGGGTTCGGCGATCGGCTCCAGCCGATAGATATTGAGCATCTCGCCGCCGGCGTCGGGCGACGCTTGCGCGGCCGCGTCCTTAATTTGCGCCTGGCTCTCGACCGACTTTCCGAAAGCGGTCGGGCTGGTCGCGTTGTTGATCTCTTCTTTGCCTGTCCTTGAGACGTTCGACATGTCGCTCTCCATTGTCAGGACGGAAACGACAGCCGGCAGCAAAGTGTTCCCGCGCAAGAAAAACCGCAAATTCCGCCGAGACGGTTTCCGGCGAGCATTTCCGATATCTGCAACTATCAGGCTCATTTTGGGCGGTGAATCATGTTAGGATGGACGCCGGACGGCCCATACCATTTTCTGAGTTGAGCGCTAAATTACCGATCGTCGAAGAGGGGGATTTTCGTGAGCAACCAAACCAGCGAATTCGCGCGCGACAGCGTTGCGGTAGACAGCCTCGGTGGGCACGACCCAAAAACGATGGCGTTCGATGACGCCAGCGCGCTTCTGGAAGTCCTCGTCGCGGTCAGGCGCGGCGACTTTTCCGTACGGATGCGGTCCGACCTGACGGGTCTCACCGGCAAGGTCGCCGATGCCCTCAACGACATCATCGCCGCCAATCAGCGCATGGCCCAGCAGCTCGAGCATGTCGGGCAGGTGGTCGGCCGGGACGGGCGAACGAGCACACGCGTACGCTTCGGCCTGTCGGACGGCTCCTGGTCCGAAATGGAAGGATCGATCAACGGTCTGATCGACGATCTCCTATGGCCGACGACCGCCGTCACGCGCACAATCACCGCGGTCGCCAAGGGAGATCTCTTGCAGACCGTGCCGCTGGATGTCGACGGGCGGCCGCTCAAAGGCGAATTCCTGCGCTCGGCCGATATCGTCAACACGATGATCAAGCAGCTGAGCGTCTTCACATCGGAAGTGACGCGCGTCGCCCGCGAGGTCGGCACGGACGGAAAACTCGGCGGCCAGGCACAGGTGCCGGAGGTGACGGGCGTCTGGAAGGATCTCACCGAAAGCGTGAACTCGATGGCGTCGAACCTGACGGCGCAGGTGCGCAACATCGCTGACGTCACGATCGCCGTTGCGAACGGCGACCTTTCCAAGAAGATCACCGTCGACGTGCGCGGCGAGATCCTGCAGCTCAAGGAGGCGATCAACACCATGGTCGACCAGCTCAGGTCCTTCGCCTCCGAAGTGACGCGCGTCGCCCGCGAGGTCGGCACTGAAGGCAAGCTCGGCGGACAGGCGCTGGTGCCTGGCGTTGCCGGCACCTGGAAGGACCTGACCGACAGCGTCAACGCCATGTGCGGCAATCTGACGGCCCAGGTCCGCAACATTGCCCAGGTGACCACGGCGGTGGCGCGCGGCGACCTGTCGCGCAAGATCACCGTCGACGTCTCGGGCGAAATCCTGGAGCTCAAGGAAACCATCAACACGATGGTCGATCAGCTGAACGGCTTTGCCGGCGAAGTCACGCGCGTGGCGCGTGAAGTCGGCACGGAGGGCCGGCTCGGCGGCCAGGCGCAGGTGCCAGGCGTCGCCGGCACCTGGAAGGACTTGACCGATAACGTCAATTCCATGGCCTCGAACCTGACCGCGCAGGTGCGCAACATCGCCGAGGTCTCGACTGCGATCGCCAATGGCGACCTGTCGAAGAAGATCACCGTGACGGTGTCAGGAGAAATCCTCGAGCTGAAGGAGACGATCAACACGATGGTCGATCAGCTGAACGCCTTTGCTTCGGAAGTGACGCGCGTGGCCCGCGAAGTGGGCACGGAAGGACGGCTCGGCGGCCAGGCCAATGTGCGCGGCGTCGCCGGCACCTGGAAGGATCTGACCGAAAACGTCAATTCGATGGCCGGCAACCTGACGGCGCAGGTCCGCAATATCGCGGACGTCTCGACCGCCATTGCCAATGGCGACCTGTCGAAGAAGATCACCGTCGACGTGAAGGGCGAAATCCTCGAACTGAAAGAAACCATCAACACGATGGTGGA
Source organism: Rhizobium sp. PEPV16 (assembly GCF_008919455.1). NCBI lineage: Bacteria > Pseudomonadati > Pseudomonadota > Alphaproteobacteria > Hyphomicrobiales > Rhizobiaceae > Rhizobium > Rhizobium sp. PEPV16. The sequence continues at coordinate 15,777 of NZ_VSZV01000289.1, read as the reverse complement.
CCAGTTGAACGCCTTCGCCTCGGAAGTGACGCGCGTCGCCCGCGAAGTGGGGACGGAAGGACGGCTCGGCGGCCAAGCCAATGTGCGCGGCGTTGCCGGCACCTGGAAGGACCTGACCGACAGCGTCAACTCCATGGCCTCCAACCTGACCGGGCAGGTGCGCAACATCGCCGAAGTCGCGACCGCCGTCGCGCAAGGAGACCTTTCCAAGAAGATCACCGTCACCGTGTCGGGGGAAATCCTCGAACTGAAAGAGACCATCAACACGATGGTCGATCAGCTCAACGGCTTTGCCGGCGAGGTGACGCGTGTGGCGCGCGAGGTCGGCACCGAAGGCCGCCTCGGCGGCCAGGCGAACGTGCTCGGCGTCGCCGGCACCTGGAAGGACCTGACCGACAGCGTCAATTCCATGGCCGGCAATCTGACGGCGCAGGTGCGCAACATCGCCGAAGTTTCGACCGCGATCGCCAATGGCGACCTGTCGAAGAAGATCACGGTGTCGGTCTCGGGGGAAATCCTCGAGCTCAAGGAAACGCTGAACACCATGGTCGATCAGCTGAACCGCTTCGCTTCCGAAGTCACGCGCGTCGCCCGCGAAGTCGGCACCGAGGGCAAGCTCGGCGGCCAGGCGCAGGTGCCGGGTGTTGCAGGCACCTGGAAGGACCTCACCGAAAACGTCAACTCCATGGCCTCCAACCTCACCGGTCAGGTCAGAAACATCGCCGAAGTCACCACGGCCGTGGCGCGCGGCGACCTGTCGCGCAAGATCACCGTCGACGTGAAGGGGGAAATTCTCGAACTGAAGAACACCATCAACACGATGGTGGACCAGCTCAACGCCTTTGCCGGCGAAGTGACGCGCGTCGCCCGCGAAGTCGGCACCGAAGGCAAGCTCGGCGGCCAGGCGCAGGTGTCTGGTGTCGCCGGCACCTGGAAGGACCTGACCGACAGCGTCAACTCCATGGCCGGCAATCTGACGGCGCAGGTGCGCAACATCGCCGAGGTGGCCACCGCGATCGCCAACGGTGACCTGTCGCGCAAGATCACGGTCGACGTGCGCGGGGAAATCCTGCTCTTGAAGGATACGCTGAATACCATGGTCGATCAGCTTCGCTCCTTTGCCGGCGAAGTGACGCGTGTCGCCCGCGAAGTCGGCACCGATGGCAGGCTCGGCGGCCAGGCCGTCGTTCCCGGTGTCGCCGGCACCTGGAAGGACCTGACCGACAACGTCAACCTGCTTGCGGCCAACCTGACTACCCAGGTTCGAAACATCGCCGAAGTCACGACGGCCGTGGCGCGCGGCGACCTGTCGCGCAAGATCACTGTCGACGTGAAGGGGGAAATCCTCGAACTGAAGAACACCATCAACACGATGGTGGACCAGCTCAACGCCTTTGCCGGCGAAGTGACGCGTGTTGCCCGCGAAGTCGGCACCGAAGGCAAGCTTGGCGGCCAAGCGCAGGTGCCGGGTGTCGCCGGTACCTGGAAGGACCTGACCGACACCGTCAACGTCATGGCCGCCAACCTGACCGAGCAGGTCCGCGGCATCGTCAAGGTGGTGACGGCGGTGGCGAACGGCGACCTCAAGCAGAATCTCACAGTCGCATCGAAGGGTGAGGTGGCCGCCCTTGCCGAGACCATCAACAACATGACCAACACGCTTGCGACCTTTGCTGACCAGGTGACCACGGTTGCGCGTGAGGTGGGCGTGGAAGGCCGCCTCGGCGGTCAGGCGAATGTTCCCGGCACCGCGGGAACCTGGAAGGACTTGACCGGCAACGTCAACCTGCTTGCCGCCAACCTGACGACGCAGGTGCGCGCCATCGCCGAGGTGGCGACCGCCGTCACCAAGGGCGACCTGACGCGCTCGATCAAGGTCGATGCGCGCGGCGAAGTGGCCGAGCTCAAGGACAATATCAACACGATGATCGACAACCTGCGCCTGACGACGGAGCGCAACACCGAGCAGGACTGGCTGAAGACCAACCTGGCACGCTTCACCAATATGCTGCAGGGGCAGCGCGACCTGACGCTGGTCGGCAAGATGCTGTTGTCGGAGCTGGCGCCACTGGTCGGCGCCCATCAGGGCGTCATCTACCAGGTGGATGCCGACGAGCGGCAGCCGGTCCTGTCGCTGCTGTCCGTCTACGCGAAAGGCGGCGAGGCGGCGCACCCGGCCCGGCTCGAATTCGGCCAGGGACTTGTCGGCCAGTGCGCCAGCGACGCCCGCCGCATCCTGGTCACCGACCTTCCAGACAACGTCGTTCCGATAAGCTCCGGCGTGTTCACCACCCTGCCGAGAAGCGCCATCGTGCTGCCGGTGCATTTCGAGGGGCAGGTGAAGGCGGTGATCGAGCTTGCCTCCGTAGGCGAATTCACCGAATTGCAGCTGTCCTTCCTCGACCAGTTGACGACATCGATTGGCATCGTCCTCAACTCGATCGAAGCGACCATGCAGACCGAAGGCCTGCTCAAGCAGTCCCAGCAGCTCGCCGCCGAGCTTCAGACGCAGCAACGCGAGCTGCAGCAGACCAACGAGCAGCTCGGGCAGAAGGCGCAGCAGCTGGAGGAGCGCAACGTCGAAGTCGAGGCGAAGAACCAGGAGATCGAGCAGGCCCGGCGCGCGCTGGAAGAAAAGGCAACCGAGCTGGCGCTGACATCGAAGTACAAATCCGAATTCCTCGCCAACATGTCGCACGAGCTGCGCACGCCTTTGAATTCAATCCTCATTCTCGGCCAGCAGCTGGGAGAAAATCCGGATGGCAACCTCTCGGGCAAGCAGGTCGAGTTTGCAAAGACGATCCACGGGGCAGGCACCGATCTGCTGAACCTGATCAGCGACATCCTCGACCTGTCGAAGATCGAGTCCGGAACGGTCTCGGTCGATGCCGAGGAGATCTCCGTCAGCAACCTGCTCGAAGTCATGGCCCGGCCGTTCCGGCACGAAGCCGAAAACCGCAACCTGTCGTTCGCGGTCGAGGTCGGCGCCGATATCACGAAAAGCATCATCACGGATTCGAAGCGCCTCCAGCAGATCCTCAAGAACCTGCTGTCGAACGCCTTCAAATTCACCGCGCAGGGCGGTGTGACGCTTCGCGTCGCGTCGGCAACGAGCGGCTGGTCGTCCGATCATCCCTCGCTCAAGCACGCGCCGTCTGTCATCGCCTTCGAAGTCGTCGATACCGGTATCGGCATACCGCCTGAAAAACAGCGCATCATTTTCGAGGCGTTCCAGCAGGCGGATGCGTCGACGAGCCGCAAATACGGCGGCACCGGCCTCGGCCTGGCGATCAGCCGCGAATTGGCGAACCTCTTGGGCGGCGAGATCCAGCTGCGCAGCACCCCCGGTGTCGGCAGCACCTTCGTCCTCTACCTGCCGCTCACCTATGTCGGAGCCGGCGCGGCTGCGCCCAAGACCGTTCCGTCGGCAAATGTCGTGGAATTCGCCGAGGCGGCAGCAAACCGCCGCGCCGAAAAACCGACCGAACATGTCGAAGACGATCGCCATCAGATAGCGGCCGGCGACTCGGTGCTGCTCGTCGTCGAGGACGATGCGCATTACGCCCGCGTCCTGGTGGATCTTGCCCGTGACAACGGATTCAAGGTTCTGGTGGCGATGCGCGGCAGCGATGCGCTCGCACTCGCGCAGGACTACAGGCCGGCGGCGATCTCGCTCGACATCTTTCTGCCCGACATGCTCGGTTGGACGGTGCTGAGCCAGCTCAAGCAGAATCCGCAGACGCGGCATATTCCGGTCCAGATCATCAGCCTCGACGAGGATCGCCAGCATGGGCTGACCCGTGGCGCCTTCGCCTTCATGAGCAAGCCGACGACGCCGGAAGGCCTCGGCAAGGCACTGTCGCGATTGAAGGCCTATGCACAACCGCGCCGCAAGCATCTGCTGCTCGTGGAGGACAACGAGGCCGAGCGTCTGAGCGTCACAGCCCTTCTCGGACATGACGACATCGATATCACCAGCGTTGGCTCCGGATCGGAGGCTCTCGCCGCCCTTCGGCAGAACTCCGCCGACTGCGTGGTGCTCGACCTTTCCCTTCCCGACATGTCCGGCTTCGACGTGCTGGAGCAGATACGCGACGACGCCGAGATCGGCGAGGTGCCGGTGGTCGTGTTCACCGGCCGGGAGCTTTCCGCCGAGGAAGACGCAGCGCTGCACAGCATGGCCCGTAGCGTCGTGGTGAAGGGGGTCGAGTCGCCCGAACGTCTCCTGGATGAGACGGCTCTGTTCCTGCACCGGGTGGTCGCCGACCTGCCGGCCGCAAAACAGGCGACGCTGCAGGAGCTGCACAGCTCGGACGAGGATCTGGTCGGCGAGACCGTGCTGCTCGTCGATGACGACGCCCGCAACATCTTCGCGCTGAGCAGCGTCCTCGAACGCCGCGGAATGAAAGTCCTGACCGCGACGACCGGCAGCGAAGCCATCGACGTCATCAACAACGAACCCTCTGTCGCGATCGTGCTGATGGACATCATGATGCCCGGAATGGACGGCTACGAGACGATGCAGGTCATCCGTTCGGAGCCCCGGTTCCGGCGGTTGCCGATCGTGGCACTGACTGCCAAGGCGATGAAGGGTGACCGCGAGAAATGCCTGGAAGCGGGCGCGTCCGACTATCTGGCGAAGCCGGTCAATACCGAACAGCTTCTGTCGGCTCTTCGCATGTGGCTGCATCGCTGAGGATCTGGCCATGAACCCCGTCAACATCCTCCTCGTCGACGACCAACCGGCAAAGCTCCTGAGTTACGAGGTCATTCTCGAAGAGCTCGAGGAAAACCTCATCAAGGCGCAATCCGCTCGCGAAGCCTTCGAGCACCTGTTGCGCACCGAAATCGCGGTGATCCTCGTCGATGTCTGCATGCCCGAACAGGACGGGTTTGAACTCGTCAGCATGATCCGGCAGCATCCGCGCTATCAGAATACGCCGATCATCTTCGTTTCCGCCGTGATGCTGGCGGAACCGGACCGGCTGCGTGGCTATGCGGTGGGCGCGGTCGACTACGTCTCCGTCCCGATCGTCCCCGAGGTGCTGAGAGCCAAGGTGCGGGTCTTTGCCGATCTCTACAGGAAGACGAGGGAGCTCGAACGCCTGAACGCCGAGCTGGAGGCCCGCGTTCACCAGCGCACTGCCGAACTAGAGGCTTCGGCAGCACAGTTGCGCGAGCTCAACGAGGAACTCGAGCACCGGATCGATCAACGGACGCGGGAGCGGGAGGAGGCGCTCGCGCAGCTCTTCGAGGCGCAGAAGCTCGACACGATCGGCCATCTGACGGGTGGCGTGGCCCACGACTTCAATAACCTTCTCATGGCAGTTCTCGGCAGCCTCAACCTTCTGAAGAAGCGGCTTCCTGCCGATGAACGCAGTGAACGCCTGGTGACGAACGCGATCCAGGCGGCCGAGCGCGGCACCGCGCTGACCCAGCGCCTGCTTGCCTTCGCACGCCGCCAGGAGCTCAAGCCGCAGGCGGTCGACTTCTTCAGGCTGTTCGAAAACGTCGAGGATCTTCTCGCCAAGGCGGTGGGGCCGCGCATCGAAATCCGCAAAAGCATCCCGGAGGATCTGGCGCCTCTTCTGGTCGACAGCAACCAGCTGGAACTGGCGCTGCTCAACCTGTTCGTCAATGCGAGGGATGCGCTCGAAAGCGGCGGAGCCGTGACGGTTGCCGCGGCGGCAGCCGAGGAAGCCCGGCCGGCTGGGCTCGCGGGTGGGAACTACATCAGGATATCGGTGTCGGACGATGGCGAGGGGATGGACGAGGCAACGGTCTCGCGTGCCGCCGAACCGTTCTTCACCACCAAAGGGGTCGGCAAGGGCACCGGTCTCGGCCTGTCGATGGTGCATGGCCTGGCGGCGCAATCCGGTGGCTCTATCCAGATATCGAGTGTCAGGGGCAAGGGCACGACGGTTTCGCTTTGGCTGCCAGTTGCCGAAACCTTCGTCAAGGTGCAGCCGGTGGTCGAGCCTCCGGCGACGGAGCCTTTGAAACCGGCGTCGCGGCCGCTTGCCATTCTCGTTGTCGACGACGACGCCCTTGTCAGGACCGGAACCGTGGCGATGCTCGAGGATCTCGGGCACCTGCCGCAAGAGGCGTCTTCCGCTTCCCAGGCTTTGGAATTCTTTGCCGACGGACAGGGTTGCGATCTCGTCATCACCGATCATGCCATGCCGGGCATGACGGGCGCGGAGCTTGCGCGTCACCTTCGCTCCTCCTTTCCAGGCCTGCCCATCATCCTTGCCTCGGGCTATGCCGAGTTTTCCGAAGACTATGGCCTCGGCCGGATGCTACGGATGAAGAAACCATTCACGCAGGAACAGCTTCAGGCGGCTATGGATCAGGCGCTCTCGGGCAAAGTCGCGGCGGCCTGAATCTCGGGATGAGCTTGAACCGGAGTAGGTGGAGGTGGATTATCTCCACCCCTTATTTATCTCGCTCCCAAGAGACGATCAGAAAGTATGAAAAGCTGTCAATCTTATTATCTTTGGGGTTTATAGCCAAGGCCGCCTCATCGAAGTCTCTAGCGACATTCAGAATGTAGACTGTTTTGCATCTCCCGAGAGTATCTATCGTTGGATCGCAAAATGTTATCTTCCGACTTTCTATGTTCAGATCTTCGTTGATAATTTTGCCGACATCCCGCAGAATTTCCTTTGCGTGGGAATCTGGATCTTTAATGTAAGACGCGCCATCGAAGCTTAAACTCTTTGCAATCATTAAAGTTCTCATGCTTCCATCGCATTCCAGCACAAGCGCTGCATCCGAGGAGCTTTTTCCGAAGCTCGGGCATTTGTTTTCAATGGAGCTAAGAGATTTTATAGAAAAACTCTCGGGCAAATTCGGCGTATGCAGCCCGGTTAAAAGTAAAATAGACGCAAGACTGAAAGTATATTGCACAATATCACCTTTCCTCCTGATCGATTTTGTCCATACGCGCTTCTAGGCGCTTCCAAACCTCATCGAGGGGCTTGGTCTTGGTGAGATCGGCCTTGTAGGCATCATAGGTGGCCGCAACTTCGGTTTGCAGCCAATGTTCGACGGCGTTTCTGCGTTCCAGCAACGTCTGCCTCCAAGGCGTAATCATCGTCGATGACCTGCTGCTTGACGAGCGCAGCGATTCCACGAGCAATGTGATGTTCATATGCTGGCTCGGCTCATCGGTTGCATTCCAATCTCTCTGCCTATGCATAGCATCGCGAGGGGATTTGATACTATGCTTTATTGGCATCTATCTGTTGCTGTTGCCGTCTGTTTATCTGTCCTGGTTATCAAAACTGACAACATTGCCTCGATGAAAGGTATTGCCATGCCCTCCAGCTATAATATCGGGCCTCGCTATGAATGCTTTGTCCGTGAGCTTGTTGAAAGCGGGCGCTACGCCAGCGCCAGCGAGGTCATGCGCGATAGCCTCCGCCTGCTGGAACAGCGCGGGGAAATTAGAGCGCTTGAGCTGGAGAAACTTAAGCGGGAATATGCCGAGGGTAAGGCCAGCGGCGAACCGAAAGAGGTTGATGCCGCGGCCTTCCTGCAAGAGCTGAAAGCAGAACGCGCAGCGGCTGGCTAAATACAGGTTGTCGCCGTGCCCGGAAACCGGCCACGGCCAGACTTATTGGCGAGGCTCGACTGACGCAACCTCCGATGTTCCGGTGAATATCGTCACCTGGTGACGGCGGCCGCTTTCACGTGTCCGCTTGCGGACGAAACTTTTTGCTCCGGCAAAAGTTACCCAAATCCCATCCCCGATTTCATCGAAGGCTTTCCTTTGACCCAAATGACGTTCGGCCCCGCATTCACCGAAGAGGGCATTCTATTCCGCCTCTGGGCTCCCCTGCATGAAAGCGTGTCGTTGAAGATCGAAGGCGCTGATCCGCTGCCGATGCAGGCGGTCAGGGACGGCTGGCACCATTGCACGGTCGCGGATGCCAGTGTCGGTACGCGCTACCGCTTTGTCCTGCCGGACGGTCTCGAAATACCCGATCCTGCCTCGCGGTTTCAGCCGCAGGATGTGCACGGGCCGAGCGAAGTTGTCGACCTTTCCTTCTATCGCTGGAAGACGAGTGACTGGACGGGTCGGCCTTGGGAAGAGATGGTCATCTACGAGATGCATATCGGCTGCTTCACGCCGGAGGGCACTTTCAAGGCCGCGATCGAGCGGCTCGACCATCTGAAGGCGCTGGGTGTTACGGCGCTGCAGATCATGCCGCTTAGTGAATTTCCTGGCCGTTACAGCTGGGGTTATGACGGTGTGCTTCCCTATGCTCCGGACAGCAGCTACGGCCGGCCGGAAGATTTCATGGCGCTGGTGGACGCTGCGCACCAGCGCGGCATCTCGGTTTTCCTGGACGTGGTCTACAATCACTTCGGGCCTGATGGGAACTATATCCCCGCCTATGCGCCGCTCTTTACCGACCATCACAAGACGCCCTGGGGCAACGGCATCAACTACGATGGCGACGGATCGGAGATGATCCGTGAGTTCATCATCCAGAATGCCATCTACTGGATCACCGAGTTCAGGCTCGACGGTTTCCGCTTCGATGCCGTCCACGCCATCAAGGACGACAGCGCCGAGCATCTGCTTCACGCGCTTGGCCGGCGTGTCAGGGACGCGGCCGGCGACCGGCATGTTCATCTGATCGTCGAAAACGAGGAGAACGACAGCGACCTGTTGCAGCGTGACAAAAACGGGGAGGTGAAGCTGTTCACCGCCCAGTGGAACGACGACGTACACCATGTGCTGCATATCACCGCCACCGGCGAAACCTTCGGCTATTATGCCGATTACGCCGGTGATGCCGGCAAGCTCGGCCGAGCGCTGGCGGAAGGTTTCGTCTTTCAGGGGGAACACATGCCCTACCGCGGCGCAAGTCGCGGCAGGCCGAGCAGCCATCTGCCGCCCACCGCTTTCATCTCCTTCATCCAGAACCATGATCAGATCGGCAACAGGGCGCTGGGGGACCGGGTTCTGGCTTCGAGCCCGGCTGATGTCGGCAAGGCGGTCGCCGCCATCTACCTGCTGGCGCCTGAGATTCCGATGCTGTTCATGGGGGAGGAATGGGGTGCCAGAGAACCTTTCCCCTTTTTCTGCGATTTCGACGAGGATCTGAACGAGAAGGTCAGGAAAGGCCGTCGCGAGGAGCTTTCCCGTCTCCCGGGCTTCGACGCAGACGACCTTCTCGACCCGACGGCGCTATCGACCTTCGCCGCCGCCAAGCTGGACTGGTCGAAACTCGCCTCCTCCGAGGTCCTTGGTTTTTACAGGACGCTTCTCGACCTCCGGCACCGCAGGATCGTGCCCTTGCTGAAAGGCGCCGGCGCCGGAAACGCGGTCTATCGCTCGGCCGGAAGCGCGCTCGCGGTGGATTGGACCCTGGCGCAAAACCGGCGTCTTCATCTGCACGCCAACCTCGGCGCCGAGGCGGCGCCGCTCGTCTCACAGCAGGACGACGGCGAGACGATCTTCCGTCTCGGCGGCAGCGATGGCGGCAATCTCGCACCCTGGACGGTGATCTGGAGCATCGGCGAGGCGTGACGGCGTGCCGACAGAAAGGCGATCGAACGATGAAATCTGCTGAGCTCGACAAGCTCGCCCGCCGGCACGGCATCAGCCTGACGAGGCCCAGTCCCGACAATCGGGAGGTGGCGATATCAGACGAGACCAAGCGTAAGATCCTCTCGGCACTGAAGGTCGACTTGCCGGGAACGGCCGATCCCGAGACTGGCGCGCCGCGGCGGGAGCCCAAGCCGGCGGCTAAGAAGATCGCCAGGTCATTTCTGCCCGATTTCCTTTCCCGCACGCGCGTCTGGGGCGTGAGCCTGCAGCTTTACGAGCTTCGTTCGGTGCGCAACTGGGGCATAGGAGACTTCGAGGATCTGTCCGATATGGCGGATCTCGCGGGATCGCTGGGCGCAGATTTCATCGGCCTCACCCCGCTTCACGCGCCGTTTCTCGCCGATCCCGACCGTTGCAGCCCCTATGAACCCTCGAGCCGCCAGCATCTCAACCCGCTCTATATCGCGGTCGACCGGTTGCCGGGTTTTGCCTGCAGTCCGGAACTCGAACGGCAATTGGCGAGCCTTCGCCAAACCGATCTCGTCGACTACGTCGGCGTCGCACAGATCAAGCTGAGGGCCCTACGCGATCTCTGGCCGGCCTGGCGACGGCGCAGCATGATCGACGACGCCTATGATCCGGCCGATTTCGATGCCTTCATCGCGCAAGGCGGTAGCAGCCTGAGGTTGCATGCGCTTTTCGAATGCCTCTCGTTTTCCATGGTCGAGCGTGGGGCGGGCGCCGGCTGGCAACGGTGGCCGGCCGATTTCCAGCGCTTCGACAGCGCCGCCGTCGCCGAATTCGAGCGCGGACACGCGGACGATGTTTGTTTCCACATGTGGCTGCAATGGCTCGCCCATCGGCAACTGATGCGGGCGGCGGACCGGGCGCGGAAGGCCGGCCTGCGGATCGGGCTCTATCTCGATCTTGCCGTCGGGGAGGCGGTCGACGGCTCGGCGACATGGAGCGAGCCGGATACCTATGTCTCGAAGGCCACCATCGGCAGCCCACCCGATCCATTCGCCGTGGACGGGCAGGACTGGCACCTTGCCGGATATCTGCCTTCCGCGATCGCGGCAGGAGAAATGTCGCCTTTCCGGCGCATGGTCAGCGCTGCCATGCGATATGCGGGCGCCATCCGCATCGACCACGCCGCAGCACTTCGCCGCCTCTTCCTGGTGCCATTGGGCAGCAGGCCGGACGGCGGCGCCTATGTCCGCTATCCCGCGGATCGGCTTCTGCAGATCCTCGCAGAAGTGTCCGCCGAGCATCGGTGCCTCGTCATCGGAGAAGACTTGGGACTGATCCCCAAAGGATTGCAGGACGATCTGGCGGCGGCCCACATTCTCTCCTACCGTATCCTTTCCTATGAACAGGACGGGAAGGGCTTCAAGCCGGCGGACGTCTATCCCGTCCTGGCTTTGGCCTGCATTTCGACGCACGACCACCAGACCCTTGCCGGCTGGTGGCGCGGCGCCGACATTCAGGCCCGGTGCGACCACGGCATCGTGCCGGCCGATCTCACCGAGAAACATCTCGAAGACCGCAAGCGCGAGCGGAGGAACCTGAAGGCGGCGCTGAAGTCTGCCGGCCTCGACCTGCCGGCCAGGCTTTCCCAAGCGCGGGCAAGCGAGGAGACGCTGAGGGAATTGACCGTCAGCGCCTATCGCTTCATCGCCAGGACGCCCTCGCTTCTCTCCGCGGTCCGTCTCGCCGATCTCACCGACGAAAAAAGGCCAACCAATGTGCCAGGCACCAGCAACAGCTATCCGAACTGGAAGCCGAAACTATCGGTTTTGCTCGCGGATCTGATGTCGAGCCCGCTGCTCAAAAGCGTGACGGCGGCAATGCGGGAGGAACGTCCGCGGGAGTGATTAAGGCCGGGCGAGCCGTCCACTTCATCATTGTCGTTCGATAGGGCCTGCCGCGCATATGGAAATCGCTTCGCGCAGGGAACGAATAGGAAGCCGGCGAATTTTGAAGGTATAGGGACAGGCATTGCCGAGATGAGGACCCGTCCGCTTTCGCCGCTTCAGATGCGGCGACCAATATCGATGGAAAACAAGACCATGACGAGCGCATTCATCCTTATCGCATTGGCTCTGATCATCATCTACGCCGGCCCCACGCTGCTGTTCATCTGCGTCGGATATGCCGATTATATGCTGGAGCGGCGAAGGCATATGGTGGCGTTGAAGCACGCCGTGAGGCGTCGCAGCGACGAGTTTTAGAGCCTTTCGCGGGAAAACCGCTTCGCACTTCTCCTGGAGTGGCTAGAGGTGGTGGCCACCTTTCGTCGGCTTGGATGTTACTCCGCTTTCCCAGAAAAGGGATCCAGAGGCAGGTCGGAAAAACCCGCCTCCGGCAGCCGGCATTCTTGAAACGCCTCTGCGAATAGTTAGTCGTTCGCCGTGACCTTGACGCCAAGCACCGAAGGAATGGTGTTTGGTGCGCCCATGGCCGCGCCGATGATCATCGGGACGGGAACCGGCTTTTCCGGCGCAGTTCGGGCATGTTGAACTGCGCCATCATCATCGGAACGAGACCTTTCAGCGATTGCGCCAGTTGATCGCCCGTCACGCCCTGCTGCGAGCCGGCATAATCGAGCGCCTTCTTGGTGATCGAACGACGCGATGAGGCGGTCGGCCCGGTTTCGGGGGAAGTCTCGGCTACGCTGATGTCTCCGGCCAAATTCTGGAACAATGTCTGTCGTCCCCTGTTACATTGACGATAAAAAGCGCGTGCCGCATGAAGGACAAAGCAGCTGGAGGGCTCGATGAAGCGGAGCATAGGAATTGGCCTGGTTTTTGCGGTTGTTCTGGCGGGCTGCACGACCAGCCCAGGCAGTTATTCATCGGCAGGGCTGGCCCCCATTCCCGGCAGCATCACGTATAATGGCCAGCCTCGCACGAAGCTGACGAAATCGCCGGTGGGCTCTTCCTTCCCCCACACCTTCACAGATCAATGGGGACGCCAGGTCGAAGAGATCTACATCATCCGGCCCGACCGGAGCTTGCTGATTGCCGAGCGCCACTATCGGCCGGTCTTCTCGCTCGACGACGACTAGAAGAGGATTTTAGGCCCGGTCGGCTTAAATCTGAATCCTGTTTGATGTTAGATAGTTAGCGCATGATGTCGTCCGAAAACCGCTCACACTTTTCGGCACCGTGTTCCAGGAAGGAGAAAATGATCATGCCGCGCCGCAAGAGCACTGAGACGACGACCCTCGATACCAAGGGAGCGAAGATCGGTGAGCCCGTTCCGAAAGCCGTAATAGATACGAATACAGCCTCCGTCGGTGTTCCCCGGCAGCCCGATCATGATCTGAGCGAAGAGCTCGGCGCGCTGCGACAGCAGATCGGCACGCTCCAGCAGCAGGTCCTCGATGCCGCCCGATCGGCAAAGGGGAGTGCCGGGAAAGCAATGCGTCAGACGGAAGCAGCGGTGAAGCTCTACCCGGCCACAACGCTCCTGCTCGTCGCGGCGGTTGCCGGCGCACTTGCCTTTGCCGGACGTCGCGCCGCCCTGCCGCGCCATCGGCCTCAACCCGCACTGCGTGAGTTGAGGGATCTCTACGACACGATCCGCCAGCGCCTCTGACAAGATTTCAGGATTGTCAGCATCACGATTATGGCCGACGCTTCATATTGAAGCGAGGGGATAGGCATGTTCGACATCATCATACGCAGCGCTCTTGATATCGTTGGGCGAACTGAGCGCCTTATCGATGCAATGAGGCGACTGCTTCAGAATGACGACCTCGACGAGGTCCAGGTCTACGAACTCGATCATGAGATCGAGCGGCTCGGGGACGTGGTTTTCAACGTGGACGAAGCCGTTCGATCGTTGGCGCGCACGGTCGAATGCTGGCCGCGGGCCGCTCTCGCACACGGGATCCGTCGGACATTGCATTGACGGTTGATCGCCACTTTAGCGACTGACGCGTTAGAACAATTCCAGGCAAAGCGCGAAGCGGTTTTGCCGGAAATTGCGTAAAAACAAAAGGCTAGAGCGGCCCTGCGCTTCCGTTAAGGACTGAACCACTCTAGGAAACCCGCCCTGAGTTGGCAGTGCCGTTTCTGCATGTCACGTCGATGTCACGCGACCGTCGCAGCAATATGTGCTTGATAGACACCGTTAGGCTCAGACCAGGGCGCGGTGGGGCTAAAATTGCTTTTTTCGTTGGGGCATCGCAATGACCTTGAAAACCTCGGGGGAGAAATCTCAACCTCATGAATTCATCTTTCCGGTTCACACCCGCACGATCGCAGAGATCAGGTACAATAGTCTCAGCCGCATCATGACGGTGGTCTATCACGACGGCCATTCCTGCACGACTTCCGGCATACAAGGCCCCGCAATGCTGAGGATCCTAGCCCAGCGTCCGTTGGAGCGCTCTCCGTTTCTGTTGCAGACGGTCATCTGAGGGGAAAAGAACGTGGCCGACACTTGTCGGCCAGTGCGTGCGTATAGGGTCGCCGCTTCTTAAATCAGCATGATCGTGCATCCATTTCCCGCGGCCTGCGTTCATCCCCAACAGCCAGACACATGGAGGGAACGCCGATGACCTTTCCACCACCGAAAACCGAATCTCCCGCGCAGCGCTTCGAAGAGGCGACCACTGCTGCACGCGACGCTTTGGAAAGAGTGATCGCAGCCGCCAATGAAGCCGGATGGGGCACCGAAGAAATCACCGCGGCACTGCTTAAGGCCGCGCAGTTTATGAGCGATGCCAACAAGAGAGATCCCGATCCGGCCGACGATCCCTCAATCAGCGACGCACCTGCCAGACAGGAGCAGATTGGTCACGGCGAGCTCTACGATTAGAGCATGATGCCGAAAAGTGTGATCGGTTTTCGAACCACATCCTGTCCTACAGGGGATCTCACCGGCTGATTGCCGCAACGGAGCCGCGCACGATGAGGCTCGTGCTGACACGCAGACGTTCGACGGCAAGAGGGGTGCGTTCGATACGGGCGATAAGCCGCTCGCCGGCGAGCTTGCCCATCTCGTAGACGCGCTGGTTGACGATGGTGATCGGCGGAACGGTGACGCTGGTCCAGTCTGCGTCTAGAAACGAAATCATCGACACGTCCTTGGGGATCGACAGGCCGAGCGACTGCAGCGATTTGAAGATCCGCAAGCCGACTAGGCTGTCCGATGCCAGGAGCGCCGTCGGCGCAGCACTCTCCGAGAGCAGGTGTTTGATCACGCCGTCCGTCTGTTCCTGGTTCGTGGCGCCGAGCCTGACATAACGAAGAGGGTTCGGCAAACCCGCCTCGGTCAGGACGCTGACAAAACCTTCCACGCGTTCGCGCACGGCGGAATTCGAGATCCGCCCAATATCGGTGAGCCCACCGTCCTCGGCATCCATGGCAGAGACGTAGGCGAGGCGGCGATGTCCTTGCCCGATCAAATATCTGGTCGCCGCGATGGCCGCCTCCCGGTCGTCGCCAGTCACTGCGTCGACATCGAGTTCCGGAATAGCCCGGTCGAACAGGACCAGCGGCACCCCGGCACGGCGGACGTGCTGCAGATGGTCAAAGCTATCGCAGCGGGCTGGCGTCACGATCAGGCCATCGACGCGCTTGCCGATCAGGAGGTCGACGGCCGATTTTTCCGCATCGAGCTCTTCGCCCGAATTCGCGATGATGACGTTGAATCCCGCAAGACGGGCCGCATCGCTGATGCCGCGCACCGCCAGGCTGAAGAAAGCGTTCTCGATATCGCCGACCACGACCCCGATGATGCCGGACCTTCCGGTGCTCATGCTCCGGGCGAGCTCGTTCGGGCGGTATTCGAGGGCGGCGGCCGCCGCCATGACCTGATCTGTGATCTTGGCGCTGACCACGCCGTAGCCGCCGAGAACGCGGGCGGCCGTGGCCTTCGAGACCTTTGCGGCCTTCGCGACGTCGGCGACCGTGACTGAACGTTTCGGATGAGCGGAATCTTCCATGGGCCGAGGACTACAAGAGTTGTTGACGGCCGGTCAATTGACGGATATCAAATATGTTGTGAGACCGGTCTCTTTATGTCAGAGACCGGTATCTTGTTCACAGATCTCTGCCGCGATGCGCGACAGAGACAGGGCGACCCTACAATGCCGACAAGAGCATTCCTTTCAGAGCGGAGAACGACGATGAAGCCTTTTGAATCACTTCCGGCCATCATGGCCCCGTTGCGGGCTGGCCTTTTGACATGCCTTCTTGCAA
>NZ_VSZV01000199.1:0-12352 GCF_008919455.1 Rhizobium sp. PEPV16 | reverse complement strand
CGTTTGAAAAACCCAGTTGACAAGCCGGGCCGGATAGCGAAGTCTATGACACTAAAAGGGGATATATTCCGCAGTAAGGGAATAACTGGAGGAGTGACAGGTGCCAGACCTGCTTGTGAGCCTATATTCCACAGAGCTCGCCGACCTGAAACGCAAGGCCGAGGACGTCGGCGCCTCCATCCGTCCGGCCCTCCCCCCGGAACTGCATCTTATCGTCAGCTGGGTTCGCGAAAGGTTCAGCGAGAACTGGGCGAGCGAAGTCGCCGTCGCCTTTTCCCGCCAGCCCGTTGCCTGCGTGATCGCCGTTGAAGCAGGCAAGCTGCTCGGCTTTGCCTGCTATGACACAACGGCGCGCGGCTTCTTCGGCCCGACCGGCGTCGATCCCGACGCCCGCGGCAAGGGCATCGGGCTCGCCCTCTTTTCCGCCTGCCTTCAGGCCATGAAGACGCTCGGTCACGCCTATGCCTTCATCGGCGATGCCGGGCCGGTCGATTTCTACGCCAGGACCGCAGGCGCAATCGTCATCCCCGCCCCCGACAAGGGCATCTACGAAGGCATGCTGAGAAGCACGCCGAAATGATCATCTGATACCGGAGCACCAGAATTGTCCTCGACCCCGCTCGCCCTTTTCGTCGGCCTTCCGAATCCCACTATTTCGGATGACGAATTCGCCCTCTTTCGCGAAACCAATCCGCTCGGTCTGTTCGTCGGCCGGCGCAATCAGCGCGAGCCGGAGCAGACGAGGCGCCTGATCGAGCGCTTCCGCGAAGCCGTCGGCCGCGACGACGCGCCTGTCTTCACCGACCAGGAAGGCGGCCGCGTTCAGCATCTCGATGCCGGCCCCTGGCCGCTCTTCCGCAGTTTCGGCCAGTTCGCCGAACTTGCACGCCGCGATTTCGATCTCGGCAAAAAAGCACTGCGCCTTTCCTCCCAGGCCATGGGCGCGATGATGACGGAACTCGGCCTTTCCAGCGGCTGCTCGCCCGTTCTCGATCTCGTCTTCGAGACGACGAGCGCGGTCATCGGCGCCCGCTCCTTCGGCCCAGATCCCGATTTCATCGCTGCCCTCGGCCGCGAGGTGGTCGATGGCCTGCTCGAGACCGGCAACATGCCCGTGATCAAGCATATTCCCGGCCATGGCCGCGCGACGCTCGACTCCCACAAGGAGCGTCCGGTCGTCGACGCCAGCCGCGAGACGCTCACCGCGACCGATTTCAAGCCCTTCGTGGCGCTGAAGGATACGCCCTGGGCGATGGTCGCCCATGTCGTCTACTCGGCCTATGACGCGGAGCTCCCGGCGTCCGTCTCGCCGATCATGCACGACGTGATCCGCAAGGATATGGGCTATGACGGTGTGCTGATTTCCGACTGCATCTTCATGGAGTCGCTCTCGGGCACCCTTCCTGAACGCGTCAAACAGGTGCTCGACGCGGGCTTCGACATCGCGCTCCACAGCCATGGCGACATTCCGGAAAGCGAAGCCGCCGCCAGGGCCGCCCGCCCGCTGACGGAAGCCGCCCTGCAGCGGATCGCCGCCAGCAAGGCCCGCCTCGGCAATCTCAAGATCGATGTCCGCGCCGCCCATGCTGATGTCGAAGACATGTTTGCAAGCGCGCTGGTCTCCTGACCGGCACCTCATCTCTCACCGCATAAGAAAAGGGGAATAAAATATGAAGAAATATCTTCTTGCAGCCGCAGCACTCACCCTGCTTTCCGGATCCGCCATGGCGCAAACGGTGCTGACGGCGAATATCGAACCGGCGACGACCTGGGTTCGCAACTTCAACCCGTTCAACCAGACCTCGGCGCGCCAGTCGACGCTCGATTTCATCTACGAGCCGCTGGTCGTCTTCAACCGCTTCGACAGCAACAAGCCGGTCTATCGCCTGGCCGAAAGCTTCAAGCTCTCTGATGATCTGAAGAGCATCGAATTCAAGCTGCGCACCGACCTGAAATGGTCTGACGGCAAGCCGCTGACGGCAGCCGACGTCAAGTTCACCTATGATTACCTGAAGAAATTCCCTGCGCTCGACTTCGTCAGCATCTGGACCTTCGTCACGGACGTACAAGCCGTCGATGCTCAGACGGTGCGCTTCACCCTCGCCAATCCGAGCTCGCTTGCCGCCGAGCAGATCTCGCAGCTGCCGATCGTTCCCGAACATGTCTGGAAGGATGTCGCCGATCCCGTCACCTTCGCCAATGAGAATCCGGTCGGCAGCGGCCCGCTGACCGAGGTGCCGCGCTTCACCGGCCAGACCTACGACCAGTGCCGCAACCCGCACTATTGGGACAATGCCCATCTGAAGGTCGATTGCATGCGCTTCCCGCAGCTTGCCGACAACAACCAGATCCTGACGGCAACGGCCGACGGCACGCTCGACTGGGGCGTCTCCTTCATTCCCGATATCGACAACGTCTATGTTTCCAAGGATCCGGCGCACTTCCATTACTGGTATTAGCCAAGCAGCATGGTCGCCTTTCTGTTCAACTTGGAAACGGCGAACGAGAACAACAAGAAGGCCTTCAACGACCCGAAATTCCGCCGTGCCGTCGGCATGGCGCTCGACCGCAAGACGATGATCGACGTCGCCGGCTACGGCTATCCGACGCTGAACGAAGACCCCGGCCTGATGGGCGAGCTCTACAAGAGCTGGGCGGACCCGTCCGTCAAGGCCGACTTTGGCAAGTTCGCAACCTATGACGCCGATGCGGCCAAGGCGCTGCTCGACGAGGCAGGCTACAAGGACAAGGACGGCGACGGCTTCCGCGACACTCCCGACGGCAGCAAGATCTCCTTCTCCATCATTGTCCCGAATTCCTGGACGGATTGGGTCGACACAGTCAACATCGCCGTGGAAGGCATGCAGGCCGTCGGCATCGACGCCAAGATCGAAACGCCGGAGGAAGCCGTCTGGACCGGCAACCTCATCAACGGCACCTTCGATGCGGCGATCAACAGCCTGCCGGCATCGGCTTCGCCCTATTACCCCTATAAGCGCGCCTTCAGCGCCTCGGACAAGGGCAAGACCCGCTTCACCGCGCAGCGCTGGTTCAATCCGGAGGTCGAAAAACTCGTCACCGAGTTCACTCATACCGCCGATCTTGCCAAGCAGAAGGACGCGATGAGCAAGGCGCAGCGCATCGTCGCTGAAAACCTGCCGATGATTCCCGTGTTCAACAATCCGAACTGGTATCAGTACAACACCAAGCGCTTCACCGGCTGGTCGACCAAGGAAAACCCCTTCGTCAATCCGTCGATCTCCCGGACCAACCCGGCACGCCTGCTGAACCTGCTGGCCCTCGAGCCGGTCAAGTAAGCATCGCAATCCTCGGGAGCGGCGTAAAGCGCCGCTCCGTCACGACGGAGTCCTCATGGCTTTCCTGCTTCGCCGCCTCGTCTTCTACATGGCAGCCTTCATCGCGGCAGCGACAATCAATTTCTTCCTGCCTCGTCTGATGCCGGGCGATCCCGTGCAGATCATGTTTTCGAGTGCCGGCACCGAATTGCCACCGGAAAGCCTGCAGGCGCTGAAGCTCACCTTCGGCTTCGTCGACGGTCCGCTCTGGCAGCAGTACCTCACCTATCTCGGCAGCATCTTCACCGGCGATCTCGGCCGCTCGATCAAATATTTTCCGCTGCCGGTCACCTCGGTGCTCGGCCATGCCCTTGTCTGGACCGTCGGCCTGATGGGCACGGCGACGATCGTCAGCTTCGCGCTCGGCACCTTCCTCGGCGTCGTCGCCGCCTGGCGCCGCGGCAGCAAGTTCGATGTCATCGTCTCCGTCGGGGCGATCTTCGCGACCTCGGTGCCGGCCGTCGTCACCTCGCTGATCGTGCTCTTCGTCTTCGGCTTCACGCTCGGCTGGTTTCCGAATGGTTATGCCGCCGACCCATCGCTCGATCCGGCCTTCAGCCTGCAATATATAGGTAGCCTCGCCTATCACGGCATCCTGCCGATGGTGACGCTCTGCACCGTGCTGATCGGCGGCTTCACCGTCACCATGCGCAACAACATGATCAACCTGCTTGGCGAGGACTATATCGTCATGGCCCGCGCCAAGGGCCTTTCCGACCGGCATGTGATGCTCTGGTACGCAGCCCGCAACGCCCTATTGCCAACTGTCTCCAGCCTTGCCATCGCCATCGGCACGATCCTCGGCGGCTCGCTGGTGACGGAGGTCGTCTATAATTACCCCGGCCTCGGCAACATTCTCTACCAGGCGATCCTCGCCCGCGATTACCCCGTCATCCAGGGCCAGTTGCTCATCATGACCGCAACCATGTTGATCGCCAATTTTATCGTCGACGTCAGCTATGTGCTGCTCGACCCGCGGCTGAAGGAAGCGTGAGATGAGGACCCTGCTTCGAAACCGCAAGGCGCTCGTCGGTCTCGTCATCATCGCCTTCATCGTCCTCGTCGCGATCGCAGCGCCCCTGCTGACGCAGTACGATCCCGCCGCCCGCACCGGGCGGCCGCACCAGCCGCCATCGCTCGACCATATCCTCGGCACCACCCGCATCGGCCAGGATGTCTTTGCCCGGCTGATCTACGGCGCCCGTACTTCGCTTGCCGTCGGCTTCGGCGCCGGCCTGCTGATCACCCTTGTCGGCACCGCACTCGGCATCATCTCCGGCTATCGCGGCGGCAAGACCGACGAGATCATCAGCTTCTTCACCAATATGGTGCTGGTCGTTCCCAACCTGCCGCTGCTGCTTGTGCTTGCAGCCTTCATCGGCCAGGCAAGCCCCCTCGTCATCGCCCTCATCCTCGGCGCCACCTCCTGGGCCTGGGGCGCACGCGTCACCCGCGCCGAAACGCTCTCCGTCAAACAGAAGGATTTCGTCAAATCGGCCGAGATGATGGGCGAGCCGCAATGGCGCATCATGACATTCGAGATCTTTCCCAACGTGATTTCAATCGTCGGCATCAATTTCATCGGCAGCGTCATCTTCGCGATCATCACCGAGGCAACGCTGGAATTCCTCGGCGTGATCCCCGAGCGATTTCCTGGGGCACCATGCTCTATAATGCTCAGAAGGCCTCGGCCCTTTCGGTCGGCGCCTGGTGGGATATCCTCACCCCCTGCTTCGCACTCGCCTTCCTCGGCATCGGCATGTCGCTCTTGAACTTCGCCGTCGACGAGATCGCCAATCCGCGGCTGCGCACCGGCAATCATCTGAAGCGCTGGTCACTACTCGTCCGCTCTGGGGAGGGCCGCCTGTGACGCAGCCGCTGCTCTCGGTGAGGAACCTTACCATCGACTATATCGGCGAGGAGAAGGATTTCCGCGCCGTCAGCGATGTCAGCTTCGATGTCGCGCCCGGCGAGGTCTTCGGCCTTGCCGGCGAATCCGGCTGCGGCAAGAGCACAATCGCTTTTGCCATCAGCCGCCTGCACAAGCCGCCGGCGCTGATCCGCAAGGAGAGCCGCATACTGCTCGACGGCCGCGACGTGCTCGGCCTCGACCGGCAGGCGCTCAACGCATTCCGCTGGCGCGATGTCGCCATGGTGTTCCAGAGCGCCATGAACTCGCTGAACCCGGTGCTGCGCATCGAAACGCAATTCTACGACATGCTGCGCACTCACAAGAACATGAGCCGTGCCGCAGCCCGCGAGCGCACCGCCGAGATGCTGACGCTCGTCGATATCGCGCCGGATCGCATGCGCGACTATCCGCACCAGTTCTCCGGCGGCATGCGCCAGCGCATCGTCATCGCCATCTGCATGGCGCTCGATCCGAAGCTCGTCGTCATGGACGAGCCGACGACGGCGCTCGACGTCGTCGTCCAGCGCGAGATCCTGCAGCGCATCAACGAATTGCGCCGCAGCTTCGGCTTTTCCGTGCTGTTCATCACCCATGATCTCGGGCTGATGGTGCAATTCTGCGACCGCATCGGCATCATGCTATCAGGCCAATTGGTGGAGCAGAACACCGCCGAGGCGATCTACAGGACGCCCAAGCATGACTACACGAAAAAGCTCTGGGCCTCCTTCCCCTCGCTGCATGGAGGAGTGCTGCTATGACAGACGCTATTCTCGCGCTCGACCAGGTGACCAAGACTTTCGGCCATGGTTCCGGGGCCGTGCATGCGGCGCGCGCCATCTCGTTTTCGCTGCATGCCGGCCGGGCGCTGGCGCTGGTTGGCGAATCCGGCAGCGGCAAGACCACCTGCGCCCGCATGGCGATGCGCGAATATCTGCCGACATCCGGCCGGATTCTCTACAAGGGCCGGCCTGTCGAGGCGGCGAAATCCGCTGAGATCGCCCGCTACCGCCGCTCGGTGCAGATGATCTTCCAGGATCCCTTCGCCTCGCTGAACCCGGCCCACACCATCGCCCATCATCTCCGGCGGCCACTCAAACTGCACCGCCCTGAGATCAAGGGGGCCGAGATCGACGCCGCGATCCGTGAACTTCTGCGGCGCGTCAGGCTCGATCCCGATCTCGTCGCGCCGAAATATCCGCACGAGCTTTCCGGCGGCCAGCGCCAGCGCATCAACATCGCGCGCGCCTTGGCCGTCAAGCCGGAAGTGATCGTCGCCGACGAACCGACCTCGATGCTCGACGTCTCCGTGCGCCTCGGCGTGCTGAACCTGTTGAACGAGATGAAGCAGGAGATGAATCTCGGCCTGCTCTATATCACCCATGACATCGCCACCGCCCGTTATGTCGCCGAGGACATCGCCGTGATGTATGCCGGCCAGATCGTCGAATGGGGCAGCGTCGTCAAGGTGATCGACAATCCTCTACATCCCTATACAAGGCTGCTGCTCTCGGCCGTGCCCGATCCCGAAGTCCGGTTCGACGACCCGAAGGCCCGGCTAAGGCCCGACGAGGTGGAGGACATCCGCCGCCGTTCGGCCGTGCCGCAGGACGACATCGTCGAATTCGAGCAGGATCATTTCATGCGGATGATCTGAGGCCGGCTTGCTGGCCTCATCTGGCGCCCCATGCTAGGGGACGGTCTCTTTCAGATGAGGCGATACCGTCATGCTGCCCTGGATCCAGCTCGATTCCGCGACCATTCCCGGTGAAAACGGCGAATTGCGGCTGAAGCGGCGCGGCAGCGAGTTTTCGATCATGCTCGGCGCCAACGAGCTGATGAACAGCCGCCTCAGCGGCTCGGAGGAGGCGCTGGCGACCCTTTCCTGGGATCGGATCAAAACGCATCCGAAGCCAAGGATCTTGATCGGCGGGCTCGGCATGGGCTTTACCCTCCGCGCCGCTCTCGCCGTCCTCCCGGAAGATGCCGGCGTCACCGTCGCGGAGCTGGTGCCGGCCGTGGTCGCCTGGGCACGCGGGCCGATGGCCGAGGTCTTCAAGGGCTGTCTCGACGACCCGCGCGTCGGTATCCACCAGGGCGATGTCGGCGAGGCGATCCGTTCCGGTAAAGGCGCCTATGACGCCATCCTGCTCGATGTCGATAATGGCCCTGATGGCCTGACCCGCAAATCCAACGACCGGCTCTACGATTTTGCCGGCCTTCGCGCCGCCGGCGACGCGTTGCGCCCCGGCGGCGTGCTCGCCGTCTGGTCGTCCGGTCCGGACCCCGATTTCACGCGACGTCTCAAGGGCTGCGGTTTTGCCGTCGACGCGGTCAACACGCGCGCCAACGGCAAACGCGGTGGCGCCCGCCACGTCATCTGGCTGGCCGTCAAGCCAGTGAAATGACGTTCAAGCAGAAGCGATCCTGCGGGCGGCATTGATGGCGCGGCGGGCTCCGGAGCGCAGCTGCGCTGTCTCGGCACCGGCAATGACCAGATCGAAGCCGAACTTCAGCAGTTCACCGGCCCGCTCGCCGTCGCCGGCGAAGGCGCAGGCGAATTTGCCGTGGGCGCGGCAGCGCGAAACCGCATGCTGCATGGCGCTGTCGATCTCGGCGGCGTTCGGCGCCACCTGATCGCCGTTCGACAGCGCGATCGAAAGGTCGGAAGGGCCGATGAAGATGCCATCGATGCCGGCAACGCCGAGAATGTCGTCGATCGCCTCGAGTGCCGCCCGGGTTTCGATCATGGCGATGGCGACGGTGAGCGCGTTGGCGTTCTTCAGATAATCATCGGCCGACAGGCCTGTGTGGTTCAGCGCCAGCGACGGTCCCCAGCTGCGTTCGCCGAGAGGCGGGTATTTGGTGGTCTTGACGAGGGCTTGCGCGTCCTCGGCCGAATTGATCATCGGCGCGATGATGCCGGAGGCTCCGGCATCGAGCAGGCGCGAGCCGGAAGCGAAATCGCCGACCGGTATGCGCGCCAGCGCCGGCTTGCCGGCAAGCCGCACCTGGGCGACGGCGTTCGCTGCCGAGGGCATATCCCACATGCCGTGCTGCATATCCAGCACGATGGTGTCGAAAGCCTCCTGTGCCAGGTGGTTGGCGAGCGTGGCGTCGGGAATACCTATCCAGGCGGAGATCATGCCGCCTCGGTGCTGTCTGATCCGGTCCGCAAAGCCGTCGATTTCAGCTGCGCTCATGCCATTCTCCTCAATTCGACAGGCCGTTAGCTGCCAGATATTTCTGCTCGAGGAACTCTTGAATATCGAATTCCCTCAAAGCCATGCACGGGTTGCCGGCTCATCCCTTCCGGCGCAGCCGTGAAATAATGACCGTTACGGCAATCCCCGCCGCAGCCATGATGCTCCCCCAGAGAATCCAGATGCTTTGGTTGATCATGAAACTGGATGCGGGATAGGGAAAATAACCGCTTCCCTGGGCGATCCAAATCAGCCCCAGGAGGATCATGAGCAGTCCAACGACGTATCCGACGGTTCGCGACATGCTTCGGCCCTTCCCTATGAATCGATGCCACAATGTCGATCGGCATCGGTCATGACAAGGCTTCTCTCCTGAGAGCGCACATATTCCGATGCGATGACGCGGCGGTCCGAATGTCAGGTCCTCGCGACTTCATCCACCAACCACGTGCTGAGCCTCTCGCTGTGAATATTGGCCGATCGCGGCGGTATCAGCCAGTAACCGCGGTCGCGTGCCTCGAGCGACGGCCCGGCTTCCACCAGCATATGCGTGGAGAGAAGTGTATCGACTAGCCCCATCCAGCCAATCGCCACACCCTGCTCGCTGAGAGCGGCCTGGACGACCAGCGAGTAGGTGTTGAAGCTGACATCACCGCGGCCGGCATGGAGATCGCGAGTAACCGAGAATTCGGCAAGATAACTTCGCCAGTCGAACCAGGGCGATGGCATCGGCGAGTCGAGATGGATCAGGATCGCCTTGGCAAGCTGGCGCGGATCGTCGAACGGGCCGTTGCGATCGAGAAAGCCTCGCGTGCAGACGGGCACGACCTTTTCCTGCAGCAGAAGTGATCCGACGGCACCGAATTCCGCCTTTGTGCCGAAAACCACCGCCACATCTGCGTCGTCACGAAAGCCGGGCTCGAGCCGCTGCGTCGCGACGATCTGTATATCCGTTTCCGGATGAAGCCGGCGAAAGCCGTGCATGCGCGGGATCAGCCAAAGCGCTGAAAAGGCATAGTCGGTTCTCAATCTAACGACCGGCCTTTGAGCCTCGGTGCGGAAACTGCGCGCCAGGGCATCGATGTCACCAACCGTCTTGGCGGCGACCTGGAAAAGCCGCTCGCCCTCCGCGGTCAACTCGACGCCGCGGTGCTGGCGGCGCAGCAGGGCGACGCCGAACTGCTCTTCCAGCCGCCGAATCTGATAACTGACGGCAGGCTGCGTAAGGCCGAGAACTGCCGCCGCGGCCGAAAAGCTGCCGAGCCTTGCAACCTCAGCGAAGATGCGCATCCATCCCAGCTCAGGCCGGCGATCTGGCATAAAAATCCCTTTTGGCAAACATCAAAAAAAGCCATCTTTACAAGGAGGACGATAGTGGTTTTGATAAGATCTGCAAATAGCAGTGGGCGCCTCCTTCCAGCAAGATCGTCCCCAGCCTTTGAGACCACAGGAGACAATTTCACATGGCGCGTCCGAATATCCTCATCCTGATGGTCGATCAGTTGAATGGCA
Source organism: Rhizobium sp. PEPV16 (assembly GCF_008919455.1). Classification (NCBI taxonomy): domain Bacteria; kingdom Pseudomonadati; phylum Pseudomonadota; class Alphaproteobacteria; order Hyphomicrobiales; family Rhizobiaceae; genus Rhizobium; species Rhizobium sp. PEPV16. The sequence goes on along the minus strand of NZ_VSZV01000199.1, from coordinate 2,372 downwards.
CTTTCTTTCCCGATGGCCCTGCCGATTTTCTGCATGCGCCGCATCTGAAATCATTGGCGGAGCGTTCCGTACGTTTCACCAACGCCTATACGGCAAGCCCGCTCTGCGCACCGGCGCGGGCCTCCTTCATGTCCGGACAGTTGCCAAGCCGAACCCGCGTCTATGATAATGCGGCGGAATTTGCCTCTGACATTCCGACCTATGCGCATCATCTGCGCGCTGCCGGATACCAGACCGCACTTTCCGGCAAGATGCATTTCGTCGGCCCCGACCAGTTGCATGGCTTCGAGGAGCGGCTGACGACGGACATCTACCCGGCCGACTTCGGCTGGACGCCCGACTACAGCAAGCCCGGCGAGCGCATAGACTGGTGGTATCACAATCTGGGTTCGGTCACCGGCGCCGGGATTGCCGAGATCACCAACCAGATGGAGTATGACGACGAGGTCGCCTATCACTCCGCCCGCAAGCTGTTCGATCTGTCACGCGGTCATGACGAGCGCCCCTGGTGCCTGACCGTCAGCTTCACCCATCCGCACGACCCCTATGTCGCGCGCCGCAAATTCTGGGATCTTTATGAGGATTGCCCGGCACTTGACCCGGCGGTTGCTCCGATTGCCTTCGAGCGACAGGACCCGCACTCGCAGCGTCTGATGAAAGCCTGCGATCACGACGCTTTCAGCATCAGCGATGAGCAGATCAGGCGGGCAAGGCGCGGCTATTTCGCCAATATCTCCTATGTCGACGAGAAGATCGGCGACATTCTCGGCGTCCTCGAACGGAGCCGCATGGCCGAAAACACAATCATCCTCTTTGCGTCCGACCATGGCGACATGCTCGGCGATCGCGGCCTCTGGTTCAAGATGAACTTCTTCGAAGGATCGGCCCGCGTTCCGCTGATGATCGCAGCACCCGGCTGGAAGCCAAGACGGATCGACCAGCCTGTCTCCACCCTCGACGTGACGCCGACGCTGGCGGGTCTTGCCGGGATCGATATCGCCTCGCTGAAGCCATGGACCGAGGGCGAGGATCTCGCAGCGCTTGCCGAAGGCACCGGAAGCCGCAGCCCGGTGCCGATGGAATATGCCGCAGAGGGTTCCGAGGCGCCGCTCGTCTGTATCCGGGACGGACGATACAAGCTCTCGCTCTGCGAGAAGGACCCGCCGATGCTGTTTAATCTCGAGGCCGATCCGCAGGAGCTCGACAATCTGGCGGCCGACCCGGCGCATGCCGAGATCTTGGCAAGGCTTGTCGAACAGGCTGGCCGGCGCTGGAACCTTTCCGCTTTCGACGCAGCCGTGCGCGAAAGCCAGGCGCGGCGCTGGGTGGTCTATGCGGCGCTGCGCAATGGGGCCTATTATCCATGGGACTATCAGCCGCTGCAGAAAGCCTCTGAGCGCTATATGCGCAACCACATGGATCTGAACGTGCTGGAGGAAAACCAAAGGTTCCCGCGCTAGAACAGGATGATTTTAGGCCGGGTCGGCCTAAAATCTGAATCCTGTTCTACATTATATAGTTAGAGCATGATGTCGTCCGAAAACCGCTCACACTTTTCGGCATCATACTCTAGGAATGAGCGAGAAGTGCTTCTGATTAAGCCGTCTTGCGCGCCGGCGCCTCGCGCAGGAAATCCTCGATGAATGCCTTTTGCAGCAGGATGCCGTCCCATTCGTCAGGGAAGAAGGGCGAGTCGTAGATCAGCGTGAAGGGGCCGTCGTAACCGGCTCTCTTGCACATCTCCAGGCACGTGCGGTAATCCTCGGCATCTAGGCCGGCAACGCCGTAATCGGCCTTGGCATGGCAGATTTCCGCCCGGCCCATGATATCGGCAAGGCCTTCATATTTGGCTGGCGCCGCCCAGTTGCCGAGGTCGCCGTTGAGGCCGACCTTGCCGTCCAGACGGTCGAGCAGCCAGTTCATCTCGACCGGCGATGGCAGCAGGTCGAACCAGTTCTCGACGACGACGCGCACGCCGCTGCCTTCAGCCTTTCCGGCCAGCCAGTTCAGATGGCGGGCAGCGCGGGCAAGGTTTTCCTCCGTCGGCTTCTGCTTGCCGGCAATGACGCGCATCCTCTCAGCCCCGAGGGCTGCGGCGATGTCGATCCACTGCGCCATCCATTTGACGTCGCGTTCAGCCGTCTCCGGATGGCTCGGATCGCCATCCTCGACGAGCAACGTCTGGAACAGCACCTTCGAGGCCGCCATCGCGCCACGCAAGTCGTTTATATAGCCGGCGTCGAGGCTCGGCAAATGGAAGGAACAGACCTCCAGCCGGTTGATGCCGCGCGCCGAGAGCGCCGCCGGCACGTCGATCAGCGCTGCGGCACCGGGTCCGTAGGGCTCTTTCGGCGCAGCGCTTTTGTCGGGAT
>NZ_VSZV01000326.1:0-51458 GCF_008919455.1 Rhizobium sp. PEPV16 | reverse complement strand
GATGCGACTGGAGGAATTCGCCGAAGTCGTCTTTCGCGGCCGCCCGCCGGTGCCCGAAGAGCTCGACATGCTGCGCGATATCCTGCCGGAAGCCAAGCGCGCCTTCCGCGGCAGCGACAATTCGCTGGTCCGCCGCACGACGGAAAAGAGCTCGATCACCGCCGATACGCCGGTTCCCTACCGCATGGCCGATCTGCTGGCGCTGATCGACGAGCGCATCGGCCGCCTGGAAGGCCGCTCGGAAAAGCCCTTCCTGCGGTCGCTGAAGATGCGCCTCATCGCTGCGATCAACGATCCGCGCTATCACTTCATGTTCTCCAACAACACGATCAGCGACACGATCACCGAAACCATCGCGCAGATCTTCCGCATCCCCGGCGAGAACCGGCCGATCTGCACCTTCCAGCTTGCCGGCATCCCCTCGGAGGTCGTCAATTCGGTCGCCTCCGTACTCTGCCGCATGGCCTTCGAGGTGGCGCTGTGGAGCGACGGCGCCATCCACATGCTCGTCGTCTGCGAGGAAGCCCACCGCTATATCCCCTCCGATCCGAGCCTCGGCTTCGTGCCGACGCGCCAAGCGATCGCCCGCATCGCCAAGGAAGGCCGCAAATACGGCGTCTCGCTCGGCATCATCACCCAGCGGCCGGGCGAGCTCGACCAGACGATCCTGTCGCAGTGCTCGACGCTCTTTGCCATGCGCCTCGCCAACGACCGCGACCAGGAAATCATCCGCTCGGCCATCCCGAACTCGTCGATCTCGACGACCAGCTTCATCTCCTCGATCGGCAACGGCGAGGCAATCGCCTTTGGCGAGGCGATCAGCGTGCCGATGCGTATGCGTTTTTCCCGCGTCGACGAAAACCTCCTGCCGAAGGCGAGCAGCGCCAACAGCAAGCAGAGCGAGGAAGATCCGGATACGGTCGATTTGCGCAAGATCGTCACCCGCATGCGGGCGGTGACCGTCGGACCCGACATTTCGAATTTCCAGCAGAATTATGCCGCGTCCGTGGCAGGTTTCGACGAGACAGACGCAGTCGACGAGGATCTTGACACGAAGCCATACACGCCGCCCGCCTCTTCCGCCGCGCCGCCCGCCTCCGCGCCGCTTGAATCCTACCGCCGCGAACTGCTGCCGCAGACGCCGCGGCTGGACCCGGCCGCGCCGCCGGCGATCGATCCCCGGCTGGACGCGCTCCGCCGCGAGATGCGCCGCGACGAGCCGGTCTTTCCCCGGCCGATACCGCCGGCGGACCAGCCCGCGGTCTCCCGCCGCGAACCCGGCACGTCGCTGCGTGAAAGCATCCTCAAGAAACCGCTGAGCAGCCTCTACAACAAGGATTGAGGCTTCAGCTCGCTCTCCAGGGCGATCAGAGGCTCGACGGCCTCGAGCACACGCTGCCGATCCATCGGCCGGAGCGGCAAGAGAGGGCGTGGGAGCTCTGCCCTGGCGAGTGAGAGAAGGTCGAGCAGCGTATAGACCACGCGAAGGCTTCCGAACTCTTTGAACGTTTTCCAGAGCGGCTGGAGGAGACCATCGAGCCGATGCGCCTCGCCGCCCTCGCCTGCAATCGCCGCCTTGCTCAGGGCAAGGGCGACGTTCGGAAGCAAGCCGCCGATGACGCTATACCAGGCGTCGGCACCTGAAAGCATCGCTTCGGCTGCACCCCAGTCGCCGCTGTAGCCGACTGCGAGGTTGGTCTTCTCTCGCAATGCCGCCAGCTCGCCTGCGAAATCACCGTCAACAGGCAGAGGCATCTTCACGGCCCTGATCGTCTCGATATCGGATAGGCGCTGCAGAAGATCCGGGCTGAAGGTGAAGTGGGTCGTGCCGGGATTGTTGTAGATACAAAGCGGCAGCTTCGCCGCCTCGGCGACCGCCAGGAAATGCTCGTAGGCTTCGTCCTGGGTCAACGGCGTGTAGGACACCGGCGCAAGCAAAAGAGCGTCTGCACCGGCGGCCTCGGCATCCCTCGCCATGCTCCCGGCATGGTCTGTCCTCAGAGCACCGACACCGACGACGAGGGGAATACGACCACGAACGCACTCGACCGCAGCCTCGACGGCTCGCCGTCGCTCCTCGCGTGTGAGAAAGGCATAGATCCCGGTGCCGCCGAGAAGGCCTATCGAAGCCACGTCTGCATCACACAGGCGTTCCAGCAGGCGGCCGAGGGCTTCCGTGTCGACCCGGCCATCCCTATCGGCGGGCGTGGGCGGAAAGGCCGAAAGACCATGAAATGGAGAAGCGATAGACATGATGCGATCCTGAAAATCCGGTCAATGTGAGAACAGAAGGCGCGATCCGGCGCCCGCGAAGAAGACGGCAAGACTGCCCTCGATCCACCGCCGCGCACGGGCGTAGCCGCGCGCCATCGGTGCCGTGGAGAAGAGCACGGCATAGCCGGCAAATATCGAGATCCCCAAGAGCACGCAGCCGCCGAAGGCGGTGACGGCCATCTGCGGCGAAGCGCCCGGCTTGAGGCCGAGCGACATGATCGCCACCCAGGCCAGAACCGACTTCGGATTGCCGAGATGCATCAGAACGCCGCGACGATAGAGCACGCCGAGTTGCGCGGCAGGCCGCACGGCCTCGGTTGCCGGCCTGTCCGGGGCGGCGGCCGAGCGGGCCGCCCTCCAGGCGAGCCAGAGAAGGTACAGCCCGCCTGCGATCTTGAGCAATAGCAGCGCATGGGCATAGCGGACCAGGATTGTCGAGATGCCGGTGACCGCGATCAGCCCCCAACATGTCGACATCGTTATGACCCCAGCGGCAAGGGAGAGCGCCGGTCGTCGCCCCTGCCGCATCGCCACGTTCATGATCGCCATATTGCTTGGTCCGGGACTGCCTGCAGCGATTGCATAGGCGGTGTAGACGACGAGAAGATCCTGCATTTACCTGCTTCCAGAAGTTTGCGCCCGTGCGCGCCGCGACGACCCCCAAGACGAGAATGCGTCATTAAGGAGCCGCCGATCCACTTCCTTTTCCTCGAAAATTGGTTCACCATGAAGCGCCATTTTCGAACAATCTCTATGGACCATTTCGCGATGTCCAAACGGCGCAGCACCATCGAAATCCCATCGCTCAACGCGATCAATCGAACGGCCAGTGTCGGTCGCCAGCTTGCGCAGTCCCTGCGGAACGCAATCGCCCGCGGTGAGCTGAGGTCGGGGGAACGCCTTCCTTCTACGCGTAGCCTTGCGGCTTCGCTGAAGATCGCACGCGGCACTGTCGTCGAGGTGTTCGATCAGTTGACCGCCGAAGGCTATCTCGAAGCGCGGGTCGGAGCAGGAACCCGTGTTGCCGCCGATCTGATGGACACCACGCCCGCGCCCCCGCCTGCGCCGGCAGCGGCAACTACCGCGGATGGTACCGATCTGCCTTCCCAGGCTGCCCGGCTGATTGCCATCGCCCGGGCGCTCACCCCGCACCCGCCCGTTCCCTTCGCCATCGCCGTCCCGGCTTGTGGCATTGCGCCCGACGACAACTGGCGCCGTCTCGGCAACCGCGTGCGCGCGTCGCGACAGGCAGCACCTTCGGGTTACCACGACCCCATGGGCTTGCTCGAACTCAGGCTTGCCATTGCCGGCCATGTCCGCCGCGCGCGGGCCGTCCATTGCGAGCCGGAACAGGTCATCGTCACATCAGGCACCCAGCAAGGCCTCTATATGGCGGGCCGAGTGCTTCTCTCGCGTGACGATCCGGTATGGGCTGAGGACCCGGCCTATCCAGGCCTGACGGCGGTGCTCGACGATCTCGGCGTCCGGACGCACCGCCTGCCGGTCGATGCACAGGGAATGAACGTGGAACGCGGCCTCGAGCTATGTCCGCAGGCGCGCGCCGCATTCGTCACCCCTTCGCACCAATATCCGATCGGGATGCCGCTCAGCATGGCCCGGCGCAATTCCTTGATCGCCTGGGCCGACCAAAATCGCGCCTGGATCGTCGAGGACGATTACGACAGCGAGCTGCGTTATGCCGGGCACCCGTTTCCCTCAATGCAGGGGTTGCGGCCGTCACGTGTCATCTATCTCGGCACGTTCAGCAAGGTGCTCTTTCCTTCCCTGCGCCTCGGCTACGTCATCGCCCCTCCTCCGCTCGCAGAAGCCTTTGCCGGCGCCCGCGCCATTCTCGACCGGCATTCGCCGATCGCCGAACAGCACGTTCTGGCGGCCTATATGCGGGAAGGTTATTTCGAAGCGCATATCCGGCGCATCCGCGGCCTCTATGCCGAACGCCGCGCTGTTCTGCTCTCGGCGCTCGAACGGGCCTTGCCAGTGGGATGCCGCGTCCAGGAGAGCGACCAGGGCATGCATATTCTTCTATGGCTGCCCGAAGAGGTCGACGACGTACAGCTCGCCGCCCGTGCCCTGTCGGCCGGCCTCGCCGTGCGTGCGATCTCCCCGATGTATGCCGCCCAGCCGGCCCGCGCCGGCCTGATGCTGGGCTTCGGCGGATTTCTGCCGGACCAGCTGCAGGCGGCGGTCGGTGAACTCGTCAAACTGCTGAGCCAGCAGATGTCTCAAGCGGGAGGCCCGCAACAAGCTGAAGCCTAAACCGTCAGCCGTTCCCAGCTGTCGTCCATCTGGTTGCGGAACCATGTCATTTGCCGCTTGGCATATTGCCGCGTCGCCGCAGCACCCTTCTCCAGCACCTCGTCGCGCGTCATCTCGCCCCTGACCATCGCCGTAATCTGCGACACGCCGATTGCCTTCATCACAGGTGCCTCGGCCGGCAGGTCGAGCGCAAGCAGCGCCCTCACCTCGTCTTCCGCGCCTTGCTGCAGCATCTTTTCGAAACGCCCGTTGATGCGCTGGTGCAGCACTGCTCTGTCCGGCAGCACGACGATCTTGCGGGCCTGGGCGGCGTCGATGACCATCGGTCCCGACCGGCCCTGGAAATCGGCGATCGACCGCCCCGTCGCCTTTACCACCTCCAGCGCCCGGACGATACGCTGTCCGTCCTGGCGGTTCAGGCTTGCCGCCATGGCGGGGTCGGCCTCGGCGAGTTCGATATAGAGCCCGTCCGGTCCCTCCTCCAGCAGCCGCGTCCTGAGTTTCTCCCGCAACACCTCCGGTATCTCGGGCATATCGGAGAGACCGCCGGTCAGCGCCTTGAAATAAAGTCCCGTGCCGCCGACGAAGACCGGCAGCCGTCCTGCGTCCCTGAGCCCCGGTAATAGTCCCGAGACATCCCGCAGCCAGGCGCCGGTCGAATAGGCCGCAGCCGCCGGCACATGACCGTAGAGATGATGCGGCACGCCCTGCATCTCCTCCTTCGACGGTCGTGCCGTCAGCACCCGCAGCGTGTCATAGACCTGCATGCTGTCGGCGTTGACAACCGCGCCGTCATGGCGTTTGGCCAATTCGACGGCGAGCGCGGACTTGCCGCTGGCGGTCGGCCCGGTTATCAGGATCGCGTTCACTGTGCTCAGAAGGTTTTCCATCATGGCCCTCGTTGCCACGCTTGTTGCCAATCCGTCAAATCCCGTGCTGACCCCGGAAATCGCCGAACGGGCGGCCGAGGCCGTGAACGCTTCCGGTCTCTACTGGCTGGCCGATGGCGTTGCCTGCGACATCGCGCTGCGCGACGGCACCGATAGGCAAGCGGCCGAGGCCAATATCCTTGCCGTCATATCAAGCGCGCCCATCGACCTCGTTATCCAGGAGCAGGAGACCCGCCGCAAGAAGCTGCTGATCGCCGATATGGATTCGACGATGATCGCCCAGGAATGCATCGATGAACTCGCCGCTGAAGTCGGCCTGAAGGAGAAGGTGGCCACCATCACTGCTCGCGCCATGAACGGCGAGATCGCTTTCGAGCCCGCCCTGCGTGAGCGTGTCGCCCTGCTGAAGGGGCTGCCGATATCGGTCGTCGACGAGGTCATCGCCAAGCGCATCACGCTCACCCCGGGCGGCCTGGAACTGATCGCCACCATGAAGTCGAAAGGCCATTACACCGCGCTTGTCTCCGGCGGTTTCACGGTTTTCACCAGCCGCATCGCCGCCACCCTCGGCTTCGACGAGAACCGTGCCAACATGCTGCTCGAAGACGGAGGCATTCTCTCGGGTTTCGTCGCCGAACCGATCCTCGGCAAGCAGGCGAAAGTCGATGCGCTAAACGAGATTGCGGCAAGCCTCAGCATTTCGCCGGAAGAAGCGATCGCCGTCGGCGACGGCGCCAACGATCTTGGCATGCTGCAGCTAGCCGGCTCCGGCGTCGCCCTCCACGCCAAGCCCACCGTCGCTGCTCAAGCGCGGATTCAAATCAACCACGGCGACCTGACCGCCCTGCTTTATATCCAGGGTTACCGCAAGACGGATTTCGTGACCTCTTGAAGGCGATATCGCGCCAGAAGGAGACATATAGGCAAACGAGGAGAGACGGCACGGCGCTGCTACATGTCTCTTCTCCCCAGCGGGGGTCCGAAGGACGGGTCGAGACCCGCGGCTCGACCCCGGTCGGTGCCGGCAGGCGGTTGAGGGGGTGAGCGGCAAAGCCGCGAATGCGCTGAGCGCAAGCGAAGAGCAATAGAGCAGCAATGAAAGGCGTGCCGGGCGGCCCCCTCATCCGACCCTTCGGGCCACCTTCTCCCCGCTGGGGAGAAGAGGGAGCAAGCCGCGACTGACCCATGCGCCGTCGCTCGTCACTTTACCAGCCTCTGCCCGGCGGCCTATTCCATCGGCACCGCCACGAACCGCAGATCGCCATTCGCCCCTGCGATCATCAGCTGGGCATTGCGGCGGCCTTCCTGTTTCAGCGCCTGCACCTTGGCGGCGACCGCATCCGGCGACTTCATGAACTCCTGCGCCACCTCGACGATGACGTCGCCGGGCTTCAGCCCCTTTTCAGCCGAGGCGGAGCCGGGTGTCACTTCCGTCACGACGACACCATCGACGCTCTCGGCGATGCCGAAGGCCTTGCGCGTCTCAGCGCTCAACAGCGACAGCGACAGCCCGAGCACGTTCTTCGGCGTGGCCGCGTCCGGCGACACCTGGCCCTTATGCTGGTCGGGCGTGCTGGGTACGGGCTGGACTTGATCACCGGTGTCAGGCTGGTCCATGTCGTTGTTCTCACCGGGATCCGGGGTGATGACGCCGTCATCCTGCGAACCATCGGGCGCCGCGTCGTCGGATGCAGCTGCCTGGTCGCTGTCCTCGAGCCGGCCGAGCTTCACCTTGACGGTCTGCTCCTTGCCGTCGCGCAGCACCACGACGTCGACTTCCTTGCCGACCGTGCTTTCCGCCACGACGCGCGGCAGGTCGCGCATCTCGCTGACGGTCTTGCCGTCGAATTTCAAAATGACGTCGCCCGCCTTGATCGAGCCGTCGTCGACGGGGCCGCCCTTGATGACGCCGGCGACCAGCGCGCCCTTTGCGTTGTCGAGCCCGAGGCTGTCGGCGATATCGTCGGTCACCGGCTGAATGCGCACGCCGAGCCAGCCGCGCCGCGTCTCGCCATATTCGCGCAGCTGATCAACGACGCCGGAAGCAAGCTCCGACGGCACCGAGAAGCCGATACCGATCGAGCCGCCGCTCGGCGAAATGATCGCCGTGTTGATGCCGATCACCTCACCCTTCATGTTGAAGAGCGGGCCACCGGAATTGCCCTTGTTGATCGCCGCATCCGTCTGGATGAAATTGTCGTAGGGGCCGGCATTGATGTTGCGGCCACGCCCGGAAATGATGCCCACCGTCACCGAACCGCCGAAGCCGAACGGATTGCCGATCGCCATTACCCAATCACCGATGCGCATCGTGCTGGAATCGCCGAATTTCACGGATTTCAGCGGCGTCTTCGGCTCGACCTTCAGCACCGAAAGATCGGTCTTCGTATCGGTGCCGATCAGCTTCGCCTTGAGCTTCGAACCATTGGCGAAATTGATCTCGATATCGTCGGCGCCCTCGATCACGTGGTTGTTGGTGACGATATAGCCGGTCGGATCGATGACGAAGCCGGAGCCAAGCGAGCTGACATTGTGGTTGCCGCCCTTGTTGCCCTGCTGCTTGTTGAAGAAGTCGTTGAAGAATTCCTGGAAAGGCGAGCCGTCGGGGGCGCGCGGCGCCGGACCCGCGCCCTCATCGTCCTTCACCTTCTGCGAGGTCGAGATGTTGACCACGGCGTCGAGCAGCCCCTCGGCGAGATCGGCGACGGAAGCCGGGCCGGTGTTGGGCACGGCGGCCTGGATCGGAGCGGTCTGCTGCGGTGCGACGGCTGCGGGAGGCGTAGGAGCGGGAGCAGTCGTTTCCGGAGTAGCTGGAGCGGGTGCAATAACCCCGGGTGCGGTCGTCTCAGGCGCGGTTTGCGCATAGGCAATCCCGCTCACGCCGGCTTGCGCCAGGATTGCGGCGCTGGCCATAAGCGCTAGCGTTCGTCTGAAGGGCGAGCGAATCGTGGGGGCCATCAAGCTTCCTCATAAGGGTGCATGCGCACATTGAGCATCAGCATAAGGCGGAATGATGGAGGGTGAAATCACCTTTTCGCGAAATCCCCGTGCAATGTGACGTGGCCTCGCAAAAGCCGGATCGTCTCAATCATTCCACGAAAAAAGGGCCGGCGCTCGGGCCGGCCCTTCCGAAATTGTCGGTGGTCGTTTCGCTGGCTGTCAGTTCGCCGGGACCGGTGCTGCGGGAGTAGTTGCGCCCGGAACTGCCGGAACTGGCGCGGCCGGATTTGTCGGCTGCAGGGTGCCGGCGGCATTGTCGAAATAGCGGAAGAATTCCGAATTCGGCGACAGCACCAGCGTCGTGTCCTGCGACGAGAGAGCGGAGGAATAGGCCGCCATCGAGCGATAGAACTCGAAGAAGGCTGGATCCTTGCTGAAGACTTCGGCAAAGACGCGATTTCGTTCCGCATCGCCCTGGCCTCGAAGGATTTCCGCATCGCGCTGGGCGCCCGCGGTGAACTCGACAACCTGACGGTCGGCGATGGCGCGCCGCCGCTGGCCTTCCTCATTGCCCTCGGCACGGATGCGCTCGGCCTCGGCAAGGCGTTCCGAACGCATGGCGTTATAGGTGTTGGGTGCAACCTCCGGCGAAAGGTCGGTGCGGCGGATGCGAACGTCGTCTATATGCAGGCCGAGATTTTCGGCATCCGTGCGCAGGTCGTCGCGAATCTCCAGCATCATCGCGACACGCTCTTCCGAGAGAGCGGCATTGTAGTCACGCAGACCGTAGACACGACGAAGCGATGAATCGAGCTGCGCTCTCAACCGCGCTTCCGCGGCTTCGCGATCGCCCGAGACCGTTTCGCGGAAGCGGCGAACATCCGAGATGTTATAGATCACGAAGGCATCGACGTCGAAGGTCTGGCCATCCTGGACCTGAACGCGAATATTGTCGAGATCGAGCCTCAGCGCCTGCTTTTCGACCAGCTGAACGCGGTCGGCATCCATGAAGCCGAAGGGCAGCTTGAAATAAATGCCAGGCTCGGTCTTGACCGACTGGATCTGGCCGAAACGGACGACGATGGCCTGCTCGCGTGCATTTACCACGAAGATGGACGAATAAAGCCCGACCAGCACGATGGCGAGGATGATGAGAATGATGGGAAGTCTGTTCGATGTCATGACTCAACCTCCCTGCTGCGCCGGCTTGCCGAGCTCATTGAGCGGCAGATAGGGCAGGACGCCCTGCTTCTCGTCGATAATGACCTTCCGGGAATTCTTCAGCACCTGCTCCATCGTTTCGAGATACAACCGCTTGCGGGTCACGTCGGGCGCCTTGGAATATTCGTCGTTGATCGCCGTGAACCGCTGCGCTTCACCTTCCGCCTCCTTCACGACACGGTCCTTGTAGGCGGCGGCATCTTCACGGATTCTGGCCGCATCGCCTCGCGCCTGGCCGAGCTTCTGGTTCGTGTAGCGATTGGCCTCTTCGATCGTGCTGTCGCGGTCACGGCCGGCACGCTGCACTTCTTCGAAAGCATCGGCGACTTCCCGCGGCGGCGCCACATTCTGGATCGTCACGCCGGTCACGGTCACGCCCGCGCCATAGCGGTTCATCGTGTCCTGCAGGATGTTAAGCACGTCCACTTCGATCGGCTGACGATTGCTGCGGAAGGCGTCCTGCGCCGGACGTCGGCCGACGATCTCACGCATGGCACTGTCGGATACCTGCTGCAGCGTCTCCGCCGGATTTTCGACGTTGAAGAGATAGGCTTTGGGATCGCTGACGGTGTAAAAGACCGCGAACTGCACGTTGATCACGCTTTTGTCGCTGGACAGCATCAGGCCGTTCGAAGACGATGCCGAAGTCGCCCCGATGTTCAGCTGCTGTACGGTCACCTTGACCGTCTCCACTGTTTCCATCGGCCAAAAGTGGAAATGCAGGCCCGGCATGGAAATCTCGTCCTTCGGCGTGCCGAACCGCAGCTCGACGCCGCGTTCGTCCGGCTGCACGACATAAATGCACTGGATCAGCCAGAAGACCGCGACGATCGCCACAACGATCACTGCCACGCCGCCGTTGAAGCCGCCGGGAATGATGTTGCGCAGCTGGTCCTGGCCGCGCCGGATGATATCTTCCAGATCAGGCGGTCCGCCCTTGCCGCCGCCACCGCGCGGCCGGTTCGGCCCCTGTCCCCATGGTCCCTGATTATTACCGCCGCCGCCGCCCCAAGGGCCGCCGCCGCCATTCTGATTGCTCCAGGGCATCAAAACCTCGTTGTTCGTTAAGTCTCCACGCATCCGAAACCGTGGGGGCTGGCCGGCGGACGCGTTGGTGACCGTTATAGGTATCAGCGCATCGGCTTTCAACGCAGCGTGAGAAACTTGGTCAATTTAATTGGAAAATAGTTCATTTTCAGGCGTAACGGCGTTCGTAGACGATGAAACGTGTGGGATAACTGTCCTTTTCGCCGGCCGGAACCGCGATCACCTCCCCCGCCTGCCAGATGTCGGGATCGATCGCGGGAAACGACGCGTCTCCGTCGAGATCGGCCTCGACATGCGTGATGCACATCCGGTCGGCAAGACCGATCGCCTGCGCGTAGACCTGCCCGCCGCCGATAATGCAGATCTCGTCGACGCCGGTTTCGAGCGCCAGCCTGTCGGCCACCGTCATCGCCTCGGACAGCGAATGGGCCATGGAGACATCGGGATGGTCTATCGCCGCTTGCCGCGAAACGACGACGTTCGGCCGTCCCGGCAGTGGCTTGCCGATCGAATCGTAAGTCTTGCGGCCCATCACGACAGGCTTTCCCAATGTCAGCGCCTTGAAGCGCTTCAGATCGCTCGAAAGCCGCCACGGCATATCGCCGTCGCGGCCGATAATGCCGTTGCGGGCAACCGCGGCGATAATGGTCCTGCGAATGTCGGCCATGAAATATCCCGGATCAGACGGCGATCGGCGCCTTGATGCTGGCATCGGCCTCGTAGCCGATCAGCTCGAAATCGTCGAAGGTGAAGCCGAAAATGTCCTTCACATCAGGATTGATGCGCATGAAGGGCAGCGGCTTCGGCCGGCGCGCCAGCTGCAGCTTCGCCTGGTCGAAATGGTTGTGATAGAGATGGGCGTCGCCGAGTGTGTGGACGAAATCGCCGGGCTTCAGCCCGGTCACCTGAGCCACCATCATCGTCAGCAGCGCATAGGAGGCGATGTTGAACGGCACGCCGAGGAAGATATCGGCCGAGCGCTGGTAGAGCTGGCAGGAAAGCTTGCCATCAGCCACATAGAACTGGAACAGGCAATGGCAGGGCGGCAGCGCCATTTCGTCCACTTCGGCCGGATTCCAGGCCGAGACGATGTGGCGGCGCGAATTCGGGTTGTTGACGATGCCTTTGACCAGATTGGCGATCTGGTCGATATGGCCGCCGTCGGGCGCTGGCCAGGAGCGCCATTGGGCGCCGTAGACCGGCCCGAGATCGCCGTTTTCATCGGCCCATTCGTCCCAGATCGAAACGCCATTCTCCTTGAGATAGCGGATGTTCGTCTCGCCCTTCAGGAACCAGAGAAGCTCGTGGATGATCGAGCGCAGATGCAGCTTCTTCGTGGTAAGGACGGGAAAGCCTTCTTCGAGGTCGAAGCGCATCTGGTAGCCGAAGACCGAGCGCGTGCCGGTGCCGGTGCGGTCGCCCCGGTCGGAGCCCTTTTCCATCACATGATTCAAGAGATCGAGATATTGCTTCATGTCGCGCTGATTCCGTTTCGGCCAATTTAAGCCTTCGGAACCGGGAAACCAATCACCGGCGGGCATTTTCCCAATGTTTCTGATGGGTCGCATAACGCTTTTATGACGTTTGCCCTTTCCTTGGGCTGAGGAAACCACTATATCAGCCTTGCCGGCTTTCGGGTCGGCTATGGCGATAAATGAGCGGTGTAATAAACCTATTGGACCCGGGGGCGGTACCCGGCGCCTCCACCAAAAACCGGCGGCCTTAGAGGCCGGCTTTTGATGGGGGCGAAACAGGATCGACAAGGGTGTAAAGATCGTCTTTTTGCTCGGCATTGTACCGCCGTTATCGGGCTAAAATTGTAGTTGCAAACGACAACTATGCGGAAGCTCGTCTCGCTGCTTAATCGCGGTGTGACACTTCAATCAAAGTCCTAGTGGTTCGCACCTCTAGGCGGGGTCCGAAGGCACCTGGCAACAGAAGCCTTCACCTTCTCCCTGCCGCCGAAATCATGTATGCTGCTTAAAAACGTGACTCGGCTCCGGTCTTTCCCAAGGCGCCCGGACGTGGCATATAACCTTGTGAAAAGACTTCCGAACCGACGAAAGACAGGAAAAGCATGGGGCAGGATCATATCCGCTACGACATTCTGGCACAGGATGCACTTCGCGGCGTCATCCGCAAGGTTTTGGCGGAAGTCGCAGCGACGGGCCGTCTGCCCGGTGATCATCACTTCTTCATCACCTTCCTCACGGGCGCCACCGGCGTGCGCATCTCCCAGCACCTGAAGTCGAAATACCCCGAGCAGATGACCATCGTCATCCAGCACCAGTTCTGGGACATGAAGATCACCGAGACGCATTTCGAGATCGGTCTTTCCTTCTCGGACGTTCCGGAAAAGCTGGTCATTCCATTCAATGCGATCCGCGGCTTCTATGATCCCTCCGTCAACTTCGAGCTCGAATTCGACGTGCCGCTCGCCGATGGCGAGGAATTGCCGTCCGGCGAAATCACCGCCTATCCGGTGGATGCGGCCGGAAAGCCCGATGACGCCGCAGGCGCAAAACCCGCCGACGGCGAGGAGAAGAAACCGGGCTCCGTCGTCTCGCTCGACTCCTTCCGCAAGAAGCAGTGATTTGAAGGGAGGCCAAGCCTCCCTTTTTCGTGAGGGTCCAGGCAACCGCATGAGCGCCGAAATCGTCAATCTGCGCCAGTTCCGCAAGAAGCAGGCTCGCTCCGAAAAGGAGACGCAGGCCGAACAGAACCGCGTCACCTTCGGCCGCACCAAGGCCGAGAAACAGCTGACCCGCAGCCTGAACGACAAGGCCGACAAAGCCCATCGCGACGGCCGGATCGAGACGGATGACGACGGCGCGTGACGGTTTCACGCAACGCGTGAAAGCCGGAATGGATTCTGCGATCAGCCACTTGCGCACTTTCCTTGAAGCGATCTGCCAACCCACCCTTAATTTGATGGAGAGTCTTGAGCGCGTCGTCTCGGACGCGCTGTGCTCTATCCGGGATGTGAAGGCTCCATGATTCGCAAGCATTCGGCGACATTGCACGGCCATCGCACCAGTTTCTCGCTGGAGGACGAGTTCTGGGCCGAGCTGAAGACGATTGCCGCAGCCCGTTCGATACCGCTCGCCGCCCTGATCTCCGAAATCGACGACCACCGCCCACCGGACAGCAACCTGTCCTCGGCGCTGCGCTTGCATGTGCTTTCCTGGCTGAAGGCCGCCGCCGGCCACCAGGCTTGATGCATGTCGCTCAAAATCGCGTAGCGATATTGGAAGACATCAATGAAAACAAAGGCCTGAAGCGTCTTGCATGAATCAAATTCTATGCGCTTTCACTGCGCCTGAACGCCCGGCAACTGATCGAAATTGAGCGGACCGGGCTGCGCTTGCCCGCTGCGCCGTGCTGCTTCCGCCTCGGCGGCGGCCCTCGCCTCCGCATCCGCCTTCGCCTTGGCTTCCGCTGCGCGTGCGGCCTCCGCCTCGGCAGCAGCCTTCTCAGCGGCGGCTTTCTGCGCCAGCGCGCGCAGCCGCTCTTCCTCTGCCTGCCGTTGCCGCTCGATCTCGGCCGCCTTGATGCGCTCGGCGTCGTTGAACCGGTAAAGCGCCACCTCGCGGCGCAGCCGCTGTTTTTCGAGCACGACTGCCTGCAGCCGCTCGACACGCCGGCGCTCGCGTTCGAAGGCGCGCAGCGACAGATAGCTGGTGATATCGGTCACATCCATCG
Organism: Rhizobium sp. PEPV16; assembly: GCF_008919455.1. Taxonomy (NCBI): domain Bacteria; kingdom Pseudomonadati; phylum Pseudomonadota; class Alphaproteobacteria; order Hyphomicrobiales; family Rhizobiaceae; genus Rhizobium; species Rhizobium sp. PEPV16. Next base: position 37,107 of record NZ_VSZV01000326.1, on the reverse strand, counting down.
TCTTGCCGGGCGACGGCAGCATGCCGGAAAAATTCAGCCGAAGCGCCGGCTCGGCGCCGGAAAGCGCTTCCGTGCCAGGATTGAACCCGACACCCAGTGTCGCGCTGATCCGCTCTTCCGGCAGCGCGATCTGCGCATCGGCGGTGATGCGGGCGAGATCGTTGGCGACGGTGACATTCTGCACCCTCAGCGTCCCGTCGGCGATGTTGAAGGGGATGCCGAGCGGCGGCAGCTTCGCCTCGCCGTTGCTGAGCAGCGTCTCGATGATCGGATGCACCTTGCCGGCATTGATCTGCTCCTGCATCGTATCGGTCGCGGCAAGCAGCGGCGGCAAGATGGCAAGGTTCAACCCGCGTATGCTGGTATCGCCGAGCCTCAGTTCGCCCGAACCATTGAGCGAGCTGGCGATCTCGCCGATCGTCTTGCCCGAGGCCTCCATCGACAGCGACAATCCGAACTTGCCGTTGGCGATCGGCGCGCCGTCGCGCAGCCAGACGACGGCGGAAAGATCGGAATCGGCAAGCGCAAGCTTCGTCTGCAGGAAACCTGTTCCGCTGGCATTGGTGAACAGCAGATTGCCGGAGAGCTTTCCGCCGTCCCAGTTCCCGGCCATGTCGTTGAGCTGCAGCTCGTCGCCCTTGTAGGCAACATTGCTGGTGAAGTCCGACACCGCCGTTTCCGGCAGGCCGGGCCAGAACTCCTTGGCCGCCAGCTTCACGTTGACGTCGAGATCCTTGAAGATGGGCAGCCCCAGCGGCGCCGTCGTCAGCTGACCGTTGGCGGGATCGACGAGCTGGCCGAACACCGCCTCGCCGAGCCAGCCGGCATCGGCCTTGGAGAGTGTCAGCCCGCCGCTCGCGGTCGTCCTCGCAGCCTTCCGGTCGAAGGTCAGCGCACCGGAAAATTCGTTGTCGGCCGCATGCCCCTTGAGATCGGAAAAGACGATCTTGTCGCCGTCGACGGCGGCATTGACCTGCAGGCCGAACGGCAGCCCGGTTCCGGTCTGCGGCAGGGCGATGCCGTTCATGATGAGATAGGGGTCTATATCGGCGCTGTCGAGCGAAAGCGCGATCTGGCCGTTCATGAAGGTCTCCGGCCGGACGTCGACCTTGCCGTTGGCCATGAACGAGGTCCGGTCGGTCGCAAAGGTCAGCGCCGCATCGGCGGGATCGTTGCCCGATGCCTTCACCTTCAGCGTCAGTCGGCCATTGGCGCCGACATCGACCGGCAGCGGGTCGAGCCCGGCCTGGCCGAACAGGACTGATGGCACGGCGTTTTCGAGCGTCGCCTCGAGGCTCGTCGTGCCGTTACCGGTCAGCGCCAGGAGGTCGGACATGCGGTAATCGAGATTGACGCGGCTGCCGTTCGCCACACCGGCAAGCGTCACCGTCAATGCGTCGCCCTCGTCGCCGCCGAGCGTCAGTGCGCCGCGCAATGCCGTATTGCCGTACCAGCCGGCATTGCGCACCAGCCGGTCGAGCACCGGGTGATGCGGCAGGTGCTCGCGCAACATGGTGAAAAAGCCGCCGGGATCGGCCGATTTGAAGGTGATCTCGCCCGCACCCTTGTAATCGAGCAGCGAACCTTCTGCCCTGCCCGTTGCCGTCAGCTCGGCGCCGGCGATATTCTTGATCGACAGCCGGTCGACGGCAAGCGCGCCGTCGGCGATCGTAAACGTGGTCTCGACATTCTCGGCGTCGACACCGAAGGCGGTGAACTTGTCGGCCTTGAGTTGGGCGGCGATCTTGTGGTCGAGCACGTTATCGCCGGCATCCTGGCCGGTCATCAGCCCGCTCAGCGCCTGCAGCGCGTCGAGATCGAGCGTATCGCCGTTCAGCGCTACCGACAGCGTCGGCGTCTGGCCGGAGATTGCCTGGCGCTCAAGCCGACCCTTCAGCGTCGCCGGTCCGATGGCAATCTCAAGGTTTTCAAAACGCTGCAATTCATGCGTCAGGCTGACATTGGCGGAAAAGCCCGCCTGCCGCAATTGCCGGATGGCCGGATCGACCGAGCCGGCAAGCCAGGAGGCAAGCCCCGTCGGCTGGCTGGAGGCCACCACGATCTGGCCGTTGAACGAAGGTTCGCCCTGAAGCAGGAGCTTGCCCTTGCCTTCCACCTGCGTGCGCCCCGGCAGCGTGCCGGTGGCGCTGTCGATCATCCAGCCGGTGCCGGCCGGTTCGAGCTCCAGTTGCACGTCGCGCAGCGTCGTATCGCCGGCGACGATCGCCGGCAGCTTGACGCTCGCCTTGCCCGGCACCTGCGGGATCGGCACCTGCGCGACGATATCGATCAGCGAATTCAGCCGCTGGCGCGCCGAAACAGCTGGATCCCGCGTCGTCTTGCCGGCTGACCCCTGATTGCCGATGCGGTTGACGTCGATCTGCTGCCCGACGGCGGTCAGCAGGAATTCCGGCGCATTGCCGGTATCGAGCGTCGCCTCGCCGGTTATGACATAGGGATCGTCCGTCGGGCCGATCTCCATCCGGTATTCGGGAATGCGGATGCGTTCATTGGTGAGCTCGAAGCGGCCCTTGACGCGCGGCGGCTGCTCTTTCTTGTTGGCGGGCTTGGCGCTGTTGCGGATTTCGATCGCAGCCGAAAGCTGGCCCTGATAGTTCGGCTTGCTGTCGACGAGCTTCAGTTCGCCATCGAGATCGACGCTGACAGGGTGTTTGTCCGGCGAAAGCCTCGTGCGCATGCGCAGCACGCCCTTCTCGTCCGGCTGACTGCTCGAGATCGAGAAGCCGCCGTGCTCGCCGTCGAGCGCTGCGTCGCCCTCGATGCGCCACGGACCAGCCAGCGACTTTGCCGACATTTCCGCGTTGAGGCCGGTGATGCGACGCGAGCGACCCGACTGATCGTCGATGAATTCGACCTCGCCACCGCTGACATGCACGTTTTCGAGAACGACCGTCCTTGCCGGTATTTCCGCGCGGCTGCCGCGCATCCAGTCGAGCGTGCCGTCCTTGAGCAATCTCAAGCGCACCTTCGGATTGACGACGCGCATGTCGAAGATCAGCGCTTCGCCCGACAGGAAAGGTGCAAGCTCCGCATCCATGGAGAACTGCTCGACCTTGACGATCGGCGTGCCGTCCGCTTCCTGGCCGACGCGCACGTCATGCAGCGTCACCGACGGGAACGGCAGCAGGCGTGCATCCACCGTGCCGTAGACGGTGACCTTCTTGCCGATGATGCGGCTTGCCTGATCCTCGAAATTCTTGCGGAAATCCGTCCAGTCGATGAACAGCGGCGCAAGCAGCGCCACAAACAGCACTACGACGATCACTCCCCCCAGAAAGACGAGGAACCGGCCTACCAATGCAAAGCGTCTCCATTCGGGATTCTGTTGCCGACACCAGAGCATGATGCCGCAAAGTGTGAGCGGTTTTCGGACGACATCATGCTCTAACTCTTTATTTGAGAACAGGATTCAGATTTCAGGGCGAGCCGGCCTAACATCATCTTGTTCTAGCGCTATTCATGCCGGGGGCAAGGCCCAACTTCATGAGAATGTTCCGTTTTCAGCCATGGTGGAAAATCTTGCCGGGATTGAAGATATCGTCCGGATCGAGCGCCTGTTTCACCTGTCGCATCAGATCCACCGCGCCGCCGAGCTCCTGTTCCAGAAACGCCATCTTGCCTTGCCCGATCCCGTGTTCACCGGTGCAAGTCCCGTCCATTTCGAGCGCCCGCTGGTTGAGTCGCTGCACGAAGCTCTCGGCCACGGCGACGCCTTCGGTGCTCTTGTCATCAAACAACAGCAGCACATGGAAGTTCCCGTCGCCGGCATGGCCGACGATCGGCCCCAGCAGCCCATGCTCCTCGATATCCGCCTGCGTTTCGGAAACACAATCGGCAAGCCTCGATATCGGAACACAAACATCGGTCGAAAGTGCGGCAAGCCCGGGCGCCAGCGCCCTTGCAGCCCAATAGGCGTCGTGGCGCGCTTTCCAGAGCTTCGTCCGCTCCTCGGCATTGGCGGTCCATAGGAATTCGCCGCCGCCGCATTCCGCCGCGATCTCGGCAAAGGCTGCCGATTGCAGCGGCACCGTCTCGTCGGTGCCGTGGAATTCGAGGAACAGCGTCGGGCTTTCGGCATAGGAAAGCTTGGAATAGGCGTTGCAGGCCCGCATCTGTACCGTGTCGAGCAACTCGATACGCGCCACCGGAATGCCCATCTGGATCGTCATGATGACGGCATCGCATGCGGCCTTGATGCTCGGAAAGGCGCAGGCCCCTCCGGCAATCTTCTGAGGGATCGCCTGCAGACGCAGCGTCACCGAGGTCAGGATGCCAAGTGTGCCCTCGGCGCCGACGAAGAGCCGCGTCAGATCGTAGCCCGCCGAAGATTTGCGGGCGCGCCGGGCCGTGCGGATCTCCTCGCCATTGGCAGTGACGGCGGTTACGGCAAGGACATTGTCCTTCATCGTTCCATAGCGCACGGCATTGGTGCCGGAGGCCCGCGTCGAGGCCATGCCACCGATCGAGGCGTTGGCGCCGGGATCGATCGGGAAGAACAGGCCGGTATCGCGCAGGTGGATGTTCAGCGCCTCGCGTGTCACACCCGGTTCGACGGTGCAGTCGAGATCTTCGGGATTGACCTCGATCACCCGGTTCATGCGGCTGAAATCGATCGAAATACCGCCATTGGCGGCATTGACCTGACCCTCGAGCGAGGTGCCGACGCCGAAACCGATCACCGGCACCTTGTGGGTCGCACAGGCTCTGACCGCCGCCTTCACATCGTCGGCGCTCTCGGCGAAAAGCACGCCGTCGGGCAGTTGCGGCGGGATATAGGTGGTCGTATGGGCATGCTGTTCGCGGAAGGACTGGCCGGTCTGGAAACGCTCGCCGAAGCTCTGTTTGAGAATGCCGAGCACCGCGGCAATTCCCGCCTCGTTGCGTGTGCCCGCCTTCGCGTCCTTCAGCGCCATCCCGTTGATCTCCCTGCCATTCCGCAGAAACCACATCGTGTTCCGCAGGTCAGGCTGGGTATGCGGCAAGTCAAAGCGGCTGTCCAGTTAAGATTGGCAGAAGATTTCATTTCCACTTTGTTATAGGCCGGCCGCTATAGACAAATCCGCTGTCCCCGGCGCCTCATACGATCGGTGGATTGAGCCGGGCAAAACCCTCCTGCCGCCGATAGGGGAAATAGGGATAGGGCGCTGTCACCGCGCTGATGGCGTCGAGCCTTTCGATCTGCTCCTTCGACAGGCTCCAGCCGACCGCGCCGAGATTCTGCCTGAGCTGCTCCTCGTTGCGGGCGCCGATGATGACGCTCGATACTGTCGGCCGGTTAAGCAGCCAGTTGATGGCGATCTGCGGCACCGTCCGGCCGGTCTCGCCCGCGATGGCGTCCAGGACCTCAACGATGTCGAACAGCTTCTCGTCGTCGACGGGCGGGCCGTATTGTGCCGTCTCGTGCAGCCGGCTTGCCTTGGGCAGCGGCTGGCCACGGCGGATCTTGCCGGTCAGCCGTCCCCAGGCAAGCGGGCTCCAGACGAGAGCTCCCACACCCTGGTCGGCGCCAAGCGGCATCAACTCCCATTCGTAATCGCGCCCTGCCAGCGAATAATAGACCTGATGGGCGACATAACGCGGATGGCCGTGGCGATTGGCGGAGGCGAGCGACTTCATCAGTTCCCAGCCGGCAAAATTGGAAACGCCGACATAGCGGATCTTGCCTGCCGCAACGAGCCCGTCGAGCGTCGACAGCACCTCCTCGACCGGCGTTGAGGCATCGAAGGCGTGAAGCTGCAGCAGGTCGATATAGTCGGTCCCGAGCCGGCGCAGCGCATCCTCGGTCGCGCGGATCAGCCGCGCCCGCGACGTTCCCCAGTCCTGCGGCCCCTCGCCCATCGGCAGCGCCGTCTTCGTCGAGATCAGCACAGCGTCGCGCCGGCCACGGATCGCCTGGCCGAGCACCTCCTCGGACGCGCCGGCCGAATAGACGTCGGCCGTGTCGAAGAGATTGACGCCGGCTTCGAGGCAGATGTCGACGAGCCGCCGCGCTTCCTCGGCACCGGTATTGCCCCAGGCGCCGAACAGTGGGCCGCTGCCGCCGAATGTGCCCGCACCGAAGCTCAAAACCGGTACTCTGAGGCCGGAAGCGCCGAGATTTCTGTAGTCCATGGATCTGTCTCCTGTATTTCCTATGAGATAGACCTTGGTCGCCCGATGATATAGATTGCCTACAAGCAAATCATCTGTGACTTGAATTCATCATGAGCCGTCAAGACATCAATCGCTCCGGCGAAATGGAAGTCTTCGTCAGCGTCGTCGAGCGCGGTGGCTTTTCCGCGGCCGCCGCGGCCCGGCGCATGACGCCGTCGGCTGTCAGCAAACTCGTCGCCCGGCTGGAGACACGCCTCGGCGCCCGCCTCGTCAACCGCTCCACCCGCAGGCTGCAATTGACGCCGGAAGGCTGTGCCTTCTATGAGCGCTGCATTACCATCCTTGCCGATATTGCCGAGGCCGAACGTCAAGCATCGACAGGTGAACAGGCCTCAGGCCGCATCCGCATCAACACCAGCGGCTCTTTCGGCAACCATGTGCTGGCGCCGCTCGTGCCGGCCTTCATGGCGCTTCATCCGGCCGTGACGCTGGATATTTCCCATACCGACAGGATAGTCGACCTGATGGAGGAGCGCGCCGATGTCGCAATCCGCGCCGGCCCCTTGAAGAATTCCAGCCTGATCGCCCGCAAGCTTGGCGTCACCGGCAAGATCATTGTCGCATCGCCGGACTATCTCTCGCGTCATGGCAAACCACGCACGATCGCCGATCTCCGCCACCATTGCCGCATCGGCTTTTCCTACGCCCGCGCCATCGAGGGCTGGCCGCTGCGCGAAGGTGGCGAAACGGTGATGATCCCGATCACCCCGGGCCTGCAGGTGGGAGACGGCGAAGCCATGCGTCACCTCGCTTTATCAGGCGCCGGCCTTGCCCGGCTCGCCGCCTTCACCGTGCGCGACGATATCGATGCCGGCCGCTTGGTGCCGGTGCTCCAAGAGGCCAATCCTAGCGATATCGAGGAGTTCCACGCCGTCTATATGGGCCAGGGCGGCCCGCTGCCGGCGCGCGTACGCGCACTGCTCGACTTTCTCGTCGGCCATGTACGTTTCTGAGCACCCAGCCCGAAACCGTTCAGCGGCTTGGAAAGCTGACATGCATAAAAACAACGACTTGAAGCGGTCGCATGATTCAGTTTCGCATTCCAGGGCCCAGAAGCCAGATTTCGCAATTGACCGCCCGCCTCGCGCCCGCCTATACCGGACCCGCGCCAGCCGGCTCTTGTAGCCGGCCTTTCTTCGTCATGCCGGAGCCCCTCCCATCTTCAGCCTCAGGGCTTGGCGCCGGCCAGGAAAGACACGGGGATTATGTCATTCAGCGACGCAAGCCGCCTGCTGCGGGATGCCGGCCTGCCGAAATGGGCGCTGCTGCTGGCACTTTCGACCGCTCTCGTCGTCTTCCTCGAACTCTTCGCCCTGCCGGCCTCGCTGCTGATCGGACCGATGGTCGCGGCAATCGCACTGGCGTTGACCGTCGGCAAGGGAAAGCTTCGCGTGCCCTTCTGGCCGCTGCAGTTCGGCCAGGTCCTGGTCGGCCTGATGATGGCGCGCACCGTCACCCCGGACATTCTCGGCACGATGGCGAAGGACGCACCGCTCTTTCTGCTGTTCATCTTCTCGGTCATCGCCATCGCCACCGGCCTCGGCTGGCTTTTGACGCGCTGGCAGGTGCTGCCGGGGACGACCGCGGTCTGGGGTTCCTCGCCGGGCGGCGCCTCCGCCATGGTCGTCATGTCGGAAGCCTATGGCGCCGATGCCCGTCTCGTCGCCTTCATGCAGTATCTGCGCGTTGTCTTCGTCGCCGTCGGCGCCTCTGTGGTCTCGCGCCTGTGGGTGGCAGCCGACGGCGCCGAGCCGCCGCCGCTCGTCCTCTTTCCCGAGATCGACTGGCCGGCCTTTGCAGCGACGATGGCTTTTGCCGCCTTTTGTGCTTATGGCGTCCGGCGCCTGCGCCTCCAGGGCGGCACGATCATCGTGCCGCTCTTCCTCGGCGCCTTGCTGCAGGGCGTGGGCCTCCTGAAAATTGAATTACCGATGTGGCTGCTCGCCCTCGCCTATGCGCTGGTCGGCTGGAGCATCGGCCTGCGGTTCACCCGCTCGATCCTCAAGCACGTGGCGCGCGCCCTGCCGAGGGTGTCGGCCTGCATCGTGCTGCTGATGGCACTCTGCGGTTGCATGGCGGTAGCACTTCACGTCTTCGCCGGCATCGATCCGCTGACCGCTTATCTCGCCACCAGCCCTGGCGGCGCCGATTCCGTCGCCATCATCGCCGCCTCCAGCGATGTCGACGTGCCCTTCGTGATGGCGATGCAGACCGGCCGCTTCCTGGTGATCCTGATGATCGGCCCGATGCTTGCCCGCTTCATTGCCCGCCGTTCCGGCCTTGTGGAAAATCCCGTCTAGTGCCCTGCTTGGGGTTGCGCGCGAGTGCAGCCCATTGGCCGGGCGTCACGCCGTAGGCCTTCTTGAAATGGCGGTTGAGATGGCTCTGGTCGGCAAAGCCGGTCGCCGCCGCCACCTCGGAAATCCCCTCGCCCCCGCCGATCATCGCCCGGGCCCGCTGCAGCCGTCGCATCAGGAGGTAGCGATGCGGGCTGGTGGCGAAGGCCGCCCGGAAATGCCGCGCCAGCGCGAAACGATCGAGACCCGTCACCGCCTCAAGCTCGCCGGAATTCACTGCCCGGGTCGCATGCGCCTCGAGATAATCCCGTGCCGCCCGCGCCTGCCGCCAGGCGACGAAGCCGAGCGGCCGGCGCGGCATGCGCGCATGCCGTGACAGCCCGCCTGTCACCCGCGATACGAAATCGTCGACGAAAAGCTCATCCAGTTCGCGGTCGAGTTCGCTAAGTGCTGCCAGCAGCACGCCTGCTAGCGCCGGATCGCCGATAACAGGTTCATCGACAAAAGGCAGGCCGACGCCATCCGCCTTCAAGCATTCAAGAAGCAGCGATGGTTCCAGATAAAGCATGCGGTATTGCAGCCCATCCTCCGTCCCCGCCCCGCCGTCATGCTCTTCGTCGGGGTGCAGCACGATCACCTGCCCCGGCAGGCTGAAGCGCCGCTCGCCGCGATAGCGGAAGGTCTGAACCCCCTTCAGAGTCACGCCGAGTGCATAGGTGTCGTGCCGATGCGGCTCGAAAGCATTGCCTGAGAACTGCGCCTCGATGCGCTCGATGCCGGGAAAGGCCGGCGCAGCCAGGATGGCGTTGCCGGATGGTCCGGCGCACAAACGTTCAAGACCTTCGAAGACCTGCGGATGTAAGTCCTGGTTCAACGCGCCCGATACTCCATAAATCCGTAGATAGGTGAAAGACCGTCCGATGTTTGATACCAAAATTGCCGTCGTCCTGCGAAACAATCTTGCCGGCTGGCAGAAGCTGAACGTCACCGCCTTCCTGATGACGGGCATCGCCGGCCGGCATCCCGAGATCATCGGTGAAGCCTACAGGGACCGCGCCGGCAATCTCTACAATCCCCTATCGATCCAGCCGATCATCGTGCTCTCCGCCGACGAGGCGACCATATCAGCCGTCCACCGCCGCGCGCTGGAGCGCGATATCACCAGCTCGCTGTTCATCGAGGAGATGTTTGCGACCGGCCACGACGCGGCGAACCGCGCCGTCTTCGCAGAATTTGCGCCCGAAGACGCCAAGGTGGTCGGCATCGCGCTGCGCGCCGAAAAGAAGATCGTCGACAAGATCACCAAGGGCGCAACGATGCAGCACTAACAGAAACGGCCGGGCTTAGCCCGGCCGTTTCAAAGGCAGTAAATTCGGTTCAGCCCTGCGTGATCGGCGCGATCTGGATCTCGACTCGGCGGTTCTGCGCGCGGCCGGCCTCGCTCGCGTTGGAGGCAACGGGCTGCGACGGGCCGAAGCCGACGGCGGAGACGCGGCGCTGGTCGATGCCCTGGCCGCCGAGATAATCGGCAACCGAAAGTGCGCGGCGCTGCGACAGGTCCTGATTGTGCTGCAGGCTGCCGGTCGAATCCGTATGGCCGTTGACGTCGATCAGCGTGCGGTTGAACTTGCGCAGTACGATCGCCACCGAATTCAGCGTCGGATAGAAGCCCGGCTTCACTGCGTCCTGGTCGACGTCGAAGGTGATGTTCGAGGGCATGTTGAGGATGATGTTGTCGCCGTTGCGGGTCACCGAAATGCCGGTGCCTTCGAGCTGGGCGCGAAGCTCGGATTCCTGCTGGTCCATGTAATTGCCGATCGCGCCGCCAGCGAGAGCGCCGACGCCTGCGCCGATCAACGCCGCATTGCGCTTGCCGTGGCCGCCGCCGCCGACAGCCACGCCGACGAGAGCGCCGCCGAGCGCGCCAAGCGCCGCGCCGCCGGCCGTATTGGAAACCTTCTGTTCACCGGTATAGGGATCGGTGGTCGTGCAGGCGCTGAGATAGCTTGCGGCAATAGCGAGAAGTATGAATTTTTTGATCATGGACAGGACGGTCTCCGTTCGACTGATGCGAGCAAATGGCAAGGATTGCGGCAAGAAAATGAAGATGTTCTCCTGATAGGGCAAATTCGGGCGCCGAAACACAGCCATGTTGCGGGAATGCGCTGATATCACCAGTTTTAGCGGACGGCCGCCCCTGCGCGGCGGCAAGGCACAGCGATCAGCCCTCATGATGCGGGTGAGGAGCGGAGCAATCGATCCAGTGAATCGATTGCAGTGACGAACGAAGGGCCGTATCAAACCACGAGGGCGGTTGGCCGGAGGATCGTACCTTTAGAAGTTCTGGAAGAGCTGCCGCATGGTGTCGTAAGTGGCGTTGGCGATGTTCAGCGACTGCAGGCCGAGCTGCTGCTGTGTCTGCAGCGCCCGCAGCCTGCTCGACTCCTCCTCCATGTCGGCATCGACAAGCCGGCCGATGCCGGCGGTGATGTTGTCGTGCAGTTTCGTGGCGAAGTCGTTCTGCAGGTTGATGCGCTTTTCCAGCGCGCCGAAGGCCGAACCGACCGTCGTCAGCTGCGTCAGCGCGGCATCTACGACGCTGATCATCTGGCCGATCTGGCCCTGTGTCGTGCTTGATGTCACCGAGATCACCACCTGCCCGGTGGTGGTGCCGTTCTTGCTCGTCATCAGCACGTAATTTTGAGCAGCACCGAGTTCGGTGGCGAAATAGGCCGATGTCAGCACCCCATATTCGCCGGAACCGGTGGCACGGTCGTCGATCAGGTAGCGCGCGTCCTTGGAGGTCGTCGCTCCGACGGGCGTATTGTCGATATGGTAGCTCAGCATGCCGATCGAGATCGTGCCGTCGGCGTTGCGGATGAACGAGGCCGGGATCTGGCGCGGCTGCGTCGGCGTCGCATCGTTGGTGAGGACCACCCAGTTGTCGCTGTTGAAGGTAGCCGATTCCGAAACGCTGCGCAGTTGCTCCTGCAGCTGTTTGATCTCTTCGTTGACCTTGTTCTTGTCGATGCCGTCTTCGGTTGCGGCAACCAGCTTTGCCTTGATTTCGGAGACGACGTCGATGACGCTCTGAACGCCGGTATAGGCCGTTCCCATCGTCGCTGCGGCCATGCCAAGCGCATCCTGGATCGCCGAAACCGCTTTGTTGTCGGTCCGCGCGGTGGTGGCGATCGACCAGTAGACGGCGTTGTCGCTGGCTTTTTCGACACGCATACCCGTCGTGATGTGGTTTTGCGTGACCGTCATATTCCGATTGATATCGCGCAGCACATAAAGCGCCGCATCCACGGAGACGCGCTGATAAATACTCACGGTACTAAACTCCAAAACACAACAGACGCAAACTGAACTAAAAATGAACCGTGCCGCACGGACATTCATGTCCGGGGTCGCTGAAACTCCAGCGCATCGCAGCCTTCAAGAAACGAAGAAGACCGGTCGGTTACTGGTCACAATCATTGCCGTTTATGCTTAACAAACGACTAAACTTCAGAAGTAATTTAGCTAATTTGGCAAGGTTTCAGACACCATAAGAAACGCAGCCGGACGAGGTTGACCGGCGGCGTTTCGTAATCGGAAAAAACCTTATTCGGCAGCCTGCAGCTGCTCGTCGTCGGGTGCGGCGCGCGGCCGTGTGGCGACCGACATCTCTTCGTGCAGGCGCGCTTCCTCGTGGGCGTGCGGCTTGGCGAAGCGGGCAAGCAGCAGATAGGCGACCGGCGTGATGAACAGCGTCACCAGCGTCGCGAAACCGAGACCGCCGACGATCACCCAGCCGAGCGCGATGCGCGCTTCCGCACCGGCGCCATGCGCAAACACCAGCGGTACACCGCCGAGGATGGTGGCGATCATCGTCATCATCACGGGACGAAGGCGCAGCGCGCAGGCCTTCTCGATAGAGGACCGCACATCCTCGCCCCGGTCACGCAGCTGATTGGCGAATTCGACGATCAGGATACCGTTCTTCGCCATGACGCCGACGAGCAGCACCAGGCCGATCTGGCTGTAGATGTTGAGGCTGGAGCCGGTGATAACAAGTGCGAAGACGGCGCAGGCAAGACCAAGCGGCACCGTCGACATGATGATCAGCGAGGACAGCACGCTTTCGAACTGCGCGGCCAGCACCAGGAAAATGATGACGATGGCGAAACCGAAGGTCAGCGCCATGCCGCTCGAATTCTCTTCGAGCGTCGCCGCCTCGGCCAGTGGCAGCAGGCGGGAGCCTGGCGGCAGCAGCGGCTCGGCGAGATCAGTCACTTGGCTGACGGCATCGCCGAGCGACATGCCGTTCCTGAGGCCGGCGGTGATCGCGACGGAGGCGAGCTGCTGCTCACGGTTGAGCTGCGGCGCGACCGAACCTTCCTTCATCGTGGCGATGACCGACATCGGCACGATCTTGCCGTCGCCGGTTTTCAGGAACACGTTCTCGAGGTCGGTCGGATCGTCGATCGGCCGCGTCGTCGAGGTCAGAAGCACGGGATAGGATTCGCCGTCGACGAAGACGTCGACCACCGAGCGCCCTTCGAGCAGCGATTGGATTGCCGTCGAAAGCCCGGTTATGTCGATGCCGAGATCCGAGGCGCGCTCGCGATCGATCGCCACCGATACCTGCGCCTGGCTGGGCTCGTTGGTCAGGCGCGGCGTATCATACTGGCCGGTGGCCTCGAGCGACTGAACCAGCTTGGCGGCCGCCGCCGTCAGCGCCTCGTGATCATTGCCGATCAGCGCCATCTGCAGACCACTGCCGGCGCCGCGGATGCGAAGGCTGTTCGAGGAAATAGCATTGCCGCGCAGGGCCGGCACCCTGGAGGCTGCCTGGTTGATATCGCCGACGATCTCCGTCTGCGTCCTGTCACGCTCTCCCCAGGGGGCGAGCGTCAGCACCATGAAGCCGCTGTTCAGCGAACCGCCCTGGCCGGAGATCGAGAAGATATTGCGGATGTTGCCGCTGTCGACCAGCGGCTGCAGATATTCCTCGACGAGCTGCATCTTGTCGCGGGTATATTCGAGGCTCGATCCCTGCGGCGTCGTCAGCCGCATCATCACCAGCGACCGGTCCTCTTCTGGCGTCAGCTCGCTCTTCACCGTCGAGAAAGCGACGAGCGCCGCGCCGGCAAAGATCACCGAGAACAGGATGACGACGAAGGGCGCGTTGAGACAGCCGTGCAGCGCCCATTTGTAGAGATCGGCAAGCGCCCCGCCGAAGCGGCCGAGCGCGCCGTGATCCTCGATCATCGGCTTGGTCAGCATGCGCGAGGCGAGCATCGGACACAGCGTCAGCGCCACGATCGACGACAGTCCGACCGAGAAGGCGAGCACGAAGCCGAATTCGCGGAAGAGGCCACCGACCTGTCCCGGCAAGAATGAGAGCGGAATGAACACCGCCGCCAGCGTCGCCGTCGTGGCGATGACGGCGAAGAACACCTCGCGCGTTCCGAGCACGGCGGCAGCGCGCGGCCCCATGCCTTCGGAGCGCCGGCGTACGATATTTTCGAGCACCACGATCGCATCGTCGACGACGAGGCCGGTCGCCAGCACGATCGCGAGCAGCGTCAGGATGTTGATCGAGAAGCCGACCATGTAGATCGCCGCCAGCGTGCCGATCAGCGCCACCGGCATGCTGACCGCCGGGATCAGTGTCGCCCGCCAGTCGCGCAGGAAGAGGTAGATGACGGCGGTGACGATGACGGCGGCGAGCACCAGCGCCAGCACCACTTCGTGGATCGCACCCTGGATGAAGACGGCGTCGTCGCTGGTGATGGCGATCGTCGTGCCCTCGGGCAGCGTCTTCGACAATTGGTCGACGGCCGCCTTGATGCCGGTCGATATGTTCAGCGTATTCGACTGTGCCTGGCGGATGATGCCGAGACCGATGCCCGGCTTGCCGTTGGAGCGCAGCGCCGTTTCGCCGTCGCGTGGTCCAAGCATCACTGTCGCGACGTCGCCGAGCCTGACGCGGTCCTGCAGGATGACGTTGGAAAAATCGGCCGGGGTCTGCAGGTTGGCAGTCGCACGCACCACGATATCCTGCGTATTGCTCTTCAGCGAGCCGGCCGGCACGTCGAGTGCGGCATTGTCGAGTGCCTTCGTCAGGTCACCGATGGTCAGCCCGCGGCTGGCAAGAGCCCCCTGGTCGACATCGACGCGGAAGACCTTCTCCTGGTCGCCATATTCCTCGACGTCGGCAACCCCGTCGACGGAGGCGAGGCGATCGATCACCTCGTTTTCGACGAGCTGGGTCAGATCGTCCATGTTGAGATTGGTGGAGGTGACGGCAAGGCGCATGATCGCCGAGGAATCCGAATCCGCCTTGACGATCTGCGGCGCATCCGCTTCGTCGGGCAGGTTCTGGGTAATGCGGCCGATCGCGTCGCGCACGTCGTTGGCGGCGACCGAGAGATCGATCGCATCCGAGAATTCCAGCGTCACCCGGCTCTGACCGAAGGACGAGGTCGACGAAATCGATTTCAGGCCGCTGACGCGCGCGACCGCCCCCTCGATCACCTTGGTCAGTTCCTGGTCGATCGTCTGCGGCGATGCGCCGTCGAAGGTGGTGCGCACGGTGACGACGGGACGGTCGACATCGGGCAGTTCGCGCACCTCGACGCCGACATAGGCGGCAAGGCCGGCAACGACCATCAGCGTGTTGAACACCAGCGCCAGGATCGGCCGGCGAACGAAAAGTGCAGTGAAGCTCTGCTTGCCCGACGCCCTGTCCTGATGAATCTCGGTCACGTTCATTGCGTGGCGACCTCCGCAGTCGCGGCGACATCGGCGCTCACACGCACCGCCCCACCCTCACGCACGCGCTGCAGTCCCTGTGTGACGATCACGTCGCCATCCTTGAGATCGGCTTTGACGAGCACGAAATCCGGGTTACGCTGCACGATGCTGACCCGCACCTTATGCGACTTGTCGTTCGTAACCTGCCAGACGAAGGACCCTTGCGAATCCCACTGTACGGACTGCGGATCGACCGCCGGATATTTGTCTCCGGGGAATTTCATGCTGACGCTGAAGGACATGCCCGCACGCAGCTCGTCCGATGAGTTGTCAATCTTGGCGCGCAGGCGCAACGTACGGCTCGCCGCATCAATGCGATTGTCGACCGCCTCAATCACCCCAGAGAACACCTGCCCGGGCCTTGCGACCGACATCGCCTCGACAGGCTGGCCGACCTCAACCGTATTGGCGAACCTCTCAGGTACCCAAAAGTCGACTAGGATTTCCGAACGGTCGTCGAGCGTGACGATCGGGATGCTCGTCGTGACGTTGTCGCCGATATTGACCGGCACGATGCCGACGATGCCGTCGATCGGCGCGGTGATGTTGCGTCGGGCGAGATTGAGCTCGGCGGCCTGCAGCTGCAGCCGCGCGCCCTGCTCGGCGATCTCCGAATCGAACACGTCCATGCGCGACACGCTGGACTTGATGTTGTGATAGAGATTGGACTTCTCGACGGCGGCCTTGACCGCCACATCAGCCTGGCCGCGGGCGATCACCTGCTCCTCGCTGTCGAGCTTGGCGAGCACCTGGCCGGCCTTCACCCTGTCGCCCGACTTGATGAGGATTTCGCGGATCGTGCCCGATGCCTGCGGCGTGACCGCGACCGAACGGATCGCATCACCCGTGCCGATGGCGTTCAGCCGGTCGTTGACGATACCCTGGACGACCGCCTGCGTCGCGACGAGAATGGTGTTGTTGCGCCCGCCGCCATTGCGGCGGTTCCCCTGTCCCTGCCCCTCACCACGCTGCTGCCCTTGCGCCCGGACCAGAGCGTCGGCATCGGCCGTCTCCTCGGCCTTCGGGGCGATCTTGGAAACGATGCCGTCTGGAATGCCTGCATCGCGCATCGTATCGCCAGCGCCGGGCACGAAGAAAACCCACGCGGCAAAGCCGGCAATAATGACGATGAGCGAAAGTACAAACTGCTTCCAAAAGGCCATTCACGTCTCCGGAGGGACTCGAGGTTGGACCAGGGTCGGTCGAAAGAGGCGCTGCGGGATCGAGATTCCCGTCTGATGCGACAATATCGCGCGTTTGCAGCTTACCGGCAAGCATAAGCAGCCGGCATTACCGATTTGTAATATCAACAAAGAATGGAAATAACCCGGCCGCTCACTTTTGCTTGAATGAACACTCGCCCGTGTCTTTGTTCCCGCCAATTGTCGGGCAAGATACCGTACAAAATCCCTGAGGATGCGGGTTGGATGACTATCGGCGCATCGACCACCGCAGGCCCATCACGGCCGCAATGCCCAGTATCGGCCAAATCGCCCAGAACTGCCCCGTCCAGGTGAAGAGGTTGATGCCGGCTAGGCCGAGCGCCAGAATCGCCAGCAGGGTGATCTTGCGATTGAACCGTGTCTGGTCGCGGTTCCAGGCGAGCGCCGCGACGACGGCAAGCGCGAGCACCGGAAAACGCGCCCAGAAGACGCCCTGCCACGACAGCAGATTGATACCGATCAGGGCGGCGGCGATGACGCCGAGCACGCCATACAGCCTGCGTCCGCCCGGTGCTGGGGTTGTCTCGGCCTTAGCGGCCGCCATAACCGGCGCCGGCTGCGGCGGCGCGGAGCCGGATCGTTCTGCAGAGGGCGTCTCGTCCCTGGTATCGCCGATCTTTACCGCGTAGCTCGGCACGCCCTCATCGACGTTCTTCACCATCAGCGGCCCGAGAAACTCGAAACCAACAGCTACCTTGTTGCGGACCTGATCGTAAACGGTACTTGATATAACGATGCCGCCGGCCGCAGCCGACGCCTGCAGCCGCGCGGCGATGTTGACACCGTCACCATAGATGTCGTCGCCCTCGACGATCACGTCGCCGAGATTGATGCCGATGCGGAAGAGCATGCGACCGTCGGTCGGGCGGTCGGCATTGAAGCCGGCGAGTTCGTTCTGTGTGTCAACGGCCGCCCGCACGGCCTCAACCACGCTCGGGAAATCGGCGATCAGCCCGTCGCCCCAGGTATTGACGACGCGGCCGCTATGGCTTTCGATCAGGCGCCCCATCGCTTCCCGGCAGCGCTTCAGGCTCGCAAGAGTCCCCTCCTCATCAGCCCCCATCAGCCGCGTATAGTCCTGCACGTCAGCACAGAAGATCGTCGTCAGCTTGCGCCGCGTTTCACTCATTGTCTCTCGTCTCCGCGCTATCCGCCCCGGGAAAGATCGCTACAAAGGCCGAAACTGGTCGAGATCAAGTGGGCGATGCAACGGCGGCAAACTACTAAGCCTTTGTGCTTGTTGCCACCGACAATTGTTCATCATCGCCCGTCATCACAACGGCTGATTATTGAACGATCTTGCGCGGGCTCGCCGTGTGTTCTCTCGCCACCGTGCTAGAACTGTCGATTTCCTGAAGCAACACGTCATAGCCCCAGAGATCGGCGAGATGCTGCAGGACGAGTTTCGTGTCATTTTCCTGAAGATAGCAGCCATTCATGACGATGTGCTGCAGCAACAGTCGACGGTCGCCGGCGAGGTCGACATCGACGATATCGATTGCCGGATCGGTCCAGCCGATATCATATTCGCGGGAGAGCTGGCGGCGGATGCGCAAATATCCGCGCTCATTATGAATCGCCGAAACCAGTACACCCTCGGTCTGTTCCGGATCGTCGTAGAGATGGAACAGTCGCAACTGCCGGATCAGGTTCGGGCTCAGAAACTGGCTGATGAAGCTCTCGTCCCGGTAATTGGCCCAGATGTCGCGCAGGACCGCCATCGCATCGCCTCGTCCGGCGATATCGGGAAACCATGCGCGGTCCTCTTCCGTCGGCGTCGTGACGATCCTCTCGATGTCCTGCATCATCGCAAAGCCAAGCGCATAGGGATTGAAGCCCGAGAACCGCCGGTCGTCATAGCTCGGCTGGAACACGACGTTGGCGTGCGACTTCAGGAATTCGAGGAAGTTTCCGTCGCTGATCTGCCCCCGCTCGTGAAGCCGGTTCATGATCTGGTAGTGGACGAAGGTGGCGGTTCCCTCATTCATTACCTTGGTCTGCCGCTGGGGATGAAAATATTGCGCGACATGGCGGACGATGCGAAGGATCTCGCGCTGCCACGGCTGCAGCCGCGGCGCCGACTTTTCCAGAAAGTATAGGATGTTGTCCTGAGGAAGCCCGAGGGCGGCGCGGCGCTTTTCCAGGCCGCTGTCGCCCGCCTTCCGCGCCTTGCCGACGGGAACCGTACGCCACAGGTCGTTGAACATCTGCTCCTCGTGGGCGCGGCGCTCCTGCTGCCGCTTCTCCTCCTGGCGAAGATCGATGGTGGTCTTGCCCGCGTATCGATGCACCCCGTGCGACATCAGCGCATGGGCTGCGTCCAGCGTGCGCTCGACGGCCGCCTCGCCGTAACGTTCCTCGCAGCGGGTGATATAACCCTTGGCGAAATCGAGGTAATCGAGGATGCCCTCGGCATCGGTCCAGAGCTTGAAGAGATAGTTGTTCTTGAAGAAGTGGTTGTGGCCGAAGGCCGCATGCGCGGTGACGAGCGTCTGCATCGTCGCCGTGTTTTCCTCCATCAGGTAGGAAATGCAGGGAGAGCTATTGATGACGATCTCATAGGCGAGGTCGCGCATCCCGCGGCGGTAGAAGGTTTCGTGATGCGCAAAGTGTTTGCCGAAGGACCAATGGCGGTAGAAGAGCGGCATGCCGGTCGAGGAATAGGCATCGAGCATCTGCTCCGAGGTGATGACTTCGATCTGGTTCGGATAGACGTCGAGGCCGAGTTCGCCGAGCGCGATCTCCTCGCAGGCGTCGTGAATGCGCTGGAGCGTTGAAAAGTCCCAGTCGGCCCCCTCGAACAATAGCCGCTCTGGTGGCCTCATCGTCATGGTCATGGCGTCACCTTCGACTGTGCGTCACGTTTCTGGAAGAGATCGTGGAAAACAGGGAATATTTCGTTTCGCCGGCAGACCTTGCGCATTGAAAGCGGCTGCAGTTCAGAACGGATCCCGTCATAGAGCATCCAAAGCGGCGAGCGGGATACCGAGGAGTCACCGCCTTCTTCGCCGACTTCGATATAGGCGAAATACTGGCACAGCGGCAAAATCTCGCGCAGCAGCTGTCCGCTCAGGTTCCCGTCCGAATGGGCGTTGTCGCCGTCCGAAGCCTGGGCGCCATAGATATTCCATTCCGCCGGATCGAAACGCGCCGCGATGATCGCCCGCATTGCCGCTAGCGCACTGGAAACCAGCGTGCCGCCCGTTGCCGGGCCATAGAAGAAGGTTTCCTCGTCGACTTCCTCGGCCTTGTCGGTATGGCGGATGAAGACGATCTCCACTTTCTTGTAGCGCTTCGACAGGAAAAGGTAGAGCAGCAGATAGAACCGCTTCGCCAGATCCTTCATGTGTTCCGACATGGAACCGGAGACGTCCATCAAGCAGAACATCACCGCCTTCGCCACAGGCTTCGGCTCGTTTTCGAAGCGGCGATACCGCACGTCGAGCGGATCGATGTAGGGAATGCGCCGGCTTTTTTCCGTCAAGGATTTGAGTTTTGCCTCAAGCGCCAGCCGGCTCTCGTCGTCCTCGCATTCCTCGATCTGCCGCTGCAGGGCTTCGATTTCTTCGCGGCGCGGACGGTGAAGCGCGACACGGCGCATCATCGCGAGCCTGGTCGTGCGACCGACGGCAATGTTGGACGGCGATCCCGACACGGAATAACCGGCACGGAACGGAGTTTCCTCCTCGGTTTCGGCCAGGCGCCGCTTGGCAAGGTCGGGCAGTTCCAGATCGTCCAGGAACACATCGAGGAATTCCTCGCGCGTCAGCACGAAGCGGAAGCCGTCCTCGCCGTCGCCCTCACCCGCATCCTTGGGTTTTCCGCCCCTGCTCCCCGGCGGGCGCGGAAGAATGTCGCCTTCGACGAAGGCCCTGTTTCCAGGCAGGATATGGTCGCGGATGCCGCCGTCGCCCTTTCTCAAGTTCGGCTCGGCCATTCCATCGATCGGCAGGCTGATTTCCCCGCCGTCGAGCACATCGCGAATGTTCCGGTTTTGCAGAGAACGCTTTACCGCCTGCTGCACGGCGCCTTTCATGCGCCGAAGAAACCGTTGCCGATTTTCCAGACTTTTACCGCGCGGATTTAGCCGACGGTCGACAATGTGCATATTGGCTCCACATTAACTTGCCTGTTTGACGCGCATGTACCATTCGACGAGGCGCCGAACCTGCCTCTCCGTGTAACCCCGCGCGGCCATGCGCGAGACGAATTCGCTGTGCTTCTTTTCCGTTTCGGAATCCTTCTTCGATCCGAAGGAAATGACCGGCAAAAGATCTTCGACCTGCGAGAACATTCGCTTTTCGATGACTTCCCGGATTTTCTCGTAGCTCGTCCATGACGGATTCTTTCCGCCGTTGGCTGCCCGCGATCTCAAGCAGAACTTGACGATTTCGTTGCGGAAATCCTTCGGATTGGCGATCCCCGCCGGCTTTTCGATTTTCGTCAGTTCCTGGTTGAGGAGCTCGCGGTCGAGAAGCTGGCCGGTATCGGGATCCTTGAAGTCCACGTCTTCGATCCAGGCATCGGCATAGTCCACGTAGCGGTCGAACAGATTCTGTCCGTAATCCGCATAGGACTCAAGATAGGCCTTCTGAATCTCATTGCCAATGAACTCTGCGTAACGCGGCGCAAGATCGGCCTTGATGAATTCCAGATATCGCTTCTCGACATCGTCGGAAAACTGCTCGCGGCGGATCGACTGCTCCAGCACATACATCAGATGAACGGGATCGGCGCCGATATCCGTGGTGTCGTGATTGAAAGTGGAGGCGAGCACCTTGAAGGCGAAGCGGGTCGATATGCCGTCCATGCCCTCGTCGATGCCGGCAGCGTCCCGATATTCCTGGACACTGCGGGCCCGCGGATCCGTCTCCTTCAGGCTTTCACCGTCATAGGTGCGCATCTTCGAGAAGTATGTCGAATTCTCATGCTTGCGCAGGCGTGAAAGCACGGAGAAGCGGGCCAGCATTTCGAGCGTTGCCGGGGCGCATGGCGCATCGGCGAGTTCCGATCCCTCGATCAGCTTCTCGTAAATCTTCTGCTCCTCCGTCACGCGCAGGCAGTAGGGCACCTTGATCACGCAAATACGGTCGATGAACGCTTCGTTGTTCTTGTTGGCCTTGAAGGTCTGCCATTCCGCCTCGTTCGAATGCGCAAGGACGATGCCGGAGAAGGGTATGGCGCCAATATTCTCGGAGCCGATATAGTTCCCCTCCTGCGTCGCCGTCAGCAGCGGATGCAGCATCTTGATCGGCGCCTTGAACATTTCGACGAATTCGAGCACGCCCTGATTGGCGCGGTTGAGGCCGCCCGAATAGCTGTAGGCATCGGGATCGTTCTGGGAATAGGTCTCCAGCTTTCGGATGTCGACCTTGCCGACCAGCGACGAGATATCCTGATTGTTCTCATCTCCAGGCTCGGTCTTGGCGATGGCGATCTGGCGCAACCGCGAAGGCTGTACTCTGACGACGCGGAAGCGGGAAATATCGCCTCCGAAGTCGTCGAGCCGCTTTAGGCACCACGGGCTCATCAGTCCGCTCAGGCGCCGCAGGGGAATGCCGTATTGCTCCTGCAGGAGCGATCCCATTGTGTCCGGGTCGAAGAGGTTGAGCGGACTTTCGAAAACGGGGCTGACCTCGTCACCGGCCTTCAGCACGTAGATCGGATGAACCTCCATCAGCAGCTTCAGCCGCTCCGCCAGCGATGACTTGCCGCCGCCGACCGGGCCGAGCAGATAGAGGATCTGCTTGCGCTCCTCGAGCCCCTGCGCCGCGTGCCGGAAGAAGGAAACGATGCGTTCGATTGTCTCTTCCATGCCGTGGAAGCCGGCAAAGGCCGGATAGATCCGAATGGTCCGGTTCATGAAGATCCGGCCGAGGCGGGTGTCCCTGGCGGTGTCGACCATCTGCGGCTCGCCTATCGCGGCGAGCAGGCGCTCGGTCGCATTGGCATAGGCAAGCGGTTCCTTTTTGCAAAGATCGAGATACTCCGAGATCGACATATCGGTCTCGCGACGCGCATCATAACTGCGGGTGAACGCATCAAATACGGATTCGCTCAGCATGGGCCCTCCATTCAAGGTTAATGCCACAGGCTTCAGGTGTCCTTATAACCATCGAGATGGCCATGACGTTCCTGAGAATCAATAGTTTCGTCGGTTATTCCACGCTCACCGGCCGTTTCTAGCAATGCACGAAATTGTGCATCCACCGGTTCTTTAATTACTGTACGAAACTGTCGGTCAGTATAGTTGAGAAAAACGCCATCGCGGTATCAGCACATTTCACGACGTGACAGAAAGATGAAAAAGGTGTGCAATGTCGCCCGTGATTCGATCTCGAAAATCAGCGATTGGCAGGCGGCGAGCCCGCTTCGATCGGTGAATATCGATGTGCGACGGACCATATGACGCTCGAAAATTTGGGATATTCTTAGAGAAATGGGCGCATGACGATCATGCGCCGGATATTGCTATCATGTCTCCGCAGGCCTCTCAGCCGTTGAACGCATCCTGGAGCGCAGCGACATCGATTTTGACCATGCCGAGCATCACTTCGGTTACGCGCTTGGCCCGCTCGCGATTGCTGTCGGCGATCATCTCGGAAAGCACGCGCGGCACGATCTGCCAGGAAAGGCCCCAGCGGTCCTTCAGCCAGCCGCACGCCTCCGGCGTGCCGCCATTGGCGAGGAATGCCTCCCATATCCGATCGATCTCGGCTTGGTTTTCCACGAGAATCGCAATCGAGAAGGAATGGTTGAAACTATCGAGCGGGCCGGCCTTCATGGCCAGGAAGGCCTGGTCGGCGAGCGTGAACTCGATCAGCTCGACGCTGCCGGGAGGCCCGCTCGGCGTTTCCGCCGGCAATATGGTGGTGCGGCCGATCCTGGAGTCCGGGATAACAGACACGTAGAATTCGACGGCTTCGCGCGCTTCCTCGGCGAACCAGAGATTTGAAACGACCTTCGGCATGAAACGGCCTCCTTGTTGATGGGTGTTGATCCGGACTGCTGTCCGATGACCCAAGGACGCCCCACCGGCACCAGTTCCGACACGCCGCGATCGAAATTTTAGCTCCGCCCGCCCGCATGGCGACCACAGCCGGGCTCGGCCGCGGCATTGCCGCCCGCAACATACCGCTTGGAATAGCGCCGGCTCGGGAATGAAAGCAGAACATCTTTTCTGGTCTTTCCTTCCCGAATCACTACATTACGCGCCATGAGCAATAGTTTCGACGATATGCCCTTCTTCGACGAAGAGCCGGGCGAGATGGCGCGCAAGCCGCAGCCGCCTGCCACGCCCGCCGAAAGGGCGCCCGCCGCCGGTGGCGGTATCGCCGCCCGCGCCATGGCGGCTCGCGACGGCGGCAAGCGGCCGGATTATCTCGCCGGGCTGAACCCCGAGCAGACCGAAGCCGTCGAAACGTTGGAAGGCCCGGTCCTCGTGCTCGCCGGCGCCGGCACCGGCAAGACCCGTGTACTGACGACCCGCATCGCCCATATCCTCAATACCGGCCGCGCCTTCCCCTCGCAGATCCTCGCCGTCACCTTCACCAACAAGGCGGCCCGCGAGATGAAGGAGCGTATCGCGTTGCTGGTCGGTGGCGCCGTCGAAGGCATGCCCTGGCTCGGCACCTTCCATTCGATCGGCGTCAAACTTCTGCGCCGCCACGGCGAGCTTGTCGGCCTGCGCTCCGATTTCACCATTCTCGATACTGACGACGTCGTCCGCCTGATCAAGCAGATCATCCAGGCCGAAGGCCTCGACGATAAACGCTGGCCGGCCAAGCAGTTCGCCGGCATGATCGACACCTGGAAGAACAAAGGCCTCGGCCCCGCCGATATCCCCGAAGGCGACGCCCGCGCCTTTGCCAATGGCCGCGGCCGCGATCTCTATTTTGCCTATCAGGCGCGCTTGACGACGCTGAACGCCTGCGACTTCGGCGACCTGCTGATGCATCCGATCGCGATCTTCCGCAAGAACCCGGATCTCTTGAAGGAATATCACGGCCGCTTCCGCTATATCCTCGTCGACGAGTATCAGGATACTAACACGGCCCAGTACATGTGGCTCAGGCTTCTCGCCCAGCGCCCCAAGGGCGAGCCGCAGAACGTCTGCTGCGTCGGCGACGACGATCAGTCGATCTATGGCTGGCGCGGCGCGGAGGTCGACAATATCCTGCGCTTCGAAAAGGATTTCCCCGGCGCCAAGGTGATCAAGCTCGAGCGCAACTACCGCTCGACCGAACATATCCTCGGGGCCGCCGCCCATCTGATCGCCCATAATGAGGGCCGCCTCGGCAAGACGCTGTTCACCGACCGCTCCGATCCGAACGACGTCAAGGTGCAGGTCCATGCCTCCTGGGATTCGGAGGAGGAAGCCCGCGCCATCGGCGAGGAGATCGAGCAGCTCCAGCGCGGCAAGCATCTCTTGAACGACATGGCGATCCTCGTGCGCGCCTCCTTCCAGATGCGCGAATTCGAAGACCGCTTCGTCACCCTCGGCCTCAACTATCGCGTCATCGGCGGCCCGCGCTTCTATGAGCGCCTCGAAATCCGCGATGCCATGGCCTATTTCCGCCTGGTTGCTCAAGCCTCTGACGACCTCGCTTTCGAACGCATCATCAACACCCCGAAGCGCGGCCTCGGCGACACGACGGTGCGGGCGCTGCACGACTATGCCCGTGCCCGGGATATCCCGATGCTTGCGGCAGCAGTCGACATCATCGAGACGGACGAGCTGAAGCCGAAGGCGCGAAAAGCCCTCTTCGACGTGATTCAATCTTTCCGCCGATGGCAGGAACTGCTTGAAAACACGCCGCATACCGAACTTGCCGAGCAGATCCTCGAAGAGTCCGGCTATACCGACATGTGGAAGAACGACAAGAGCGCTGAAGCCCCCGGCCGCCTCGAAAACCTCAAGGAACTGATCCGCTCGATGGAAAGCTTCGAGTCGATGCGCGGCTTCCTCGAACACGTCTCCCTGGTGATGGATGCCGAGACCAACGAGAACCTCGACGCCGTCTCGATCATGACGCTGCACTCGGCCAAGGGCCTGGAATTCGACACCGTCTTCCTGCCAGGCTGGGAGGAAGGCCTCTTCCCGCACCAGCGCTCGCTGGATGAGAGCGGCCGCGCCGGCCTGGAGGAGGAACGCCGCCTCGCCTATGTCGGCATCACCCGCGCCAAGCACCGCTGCCACATCTGGTTCGTCTCCAACCGCCGCATCCATGGCCTCTGGCAATCGACCCTGCCCTCACGTTTCCTCGACGAACTGCCGGAAACCCATGTCGAGGTCGCCGAAATGGAGCAGAGCTACGGCGGGTATGGCCGCGGCGGCTACGGCCAGTCCCGCTTCGACAAGGCCGAACCCTTCGCCAACTCCTATTCCACTCCCGGCTGGAAACGCGCCCAGGCCAACAAGACCGACGCCACACGCGACAATTGGGGCACCCGCTCCGGCCACGCCGTCGAACGCATCGGCTATGGCGAAAGCGGCCCGAAGGGGCGCACCATCGAAGGCGAGCTGGTGGCGAAATCGACCTCGTCGGAACCGTCGAGATTCACCCTCGGCGATCGCGTGTTCCACCTGAAATTCGGCAACGGCAACATCACTGGCATCGAAGGCAACAAGCTGACGATCGAGTTCGACCGGGCGGGACAGAAGCGGGTGCTGGACGGATTTGTCGAGCGCGTGTGACCTCGCGTCAGCAGCGCTCACCCAAGCATCCGCATCCTTCCAAGCCCGAGAATATCGTTGACAAGCGCAACACCCATGCCCGCGGCGACGATTCCCAACCCGATCAGAAAGAGCCGGCGCGACCGATCATATTTCGCGGCGAAGAGGGAGTCCCGCGCCAGCAAATCGGCAAAGACCTTCACCTGGATGGCGATGCCCACGGTCAGGAACAGCATCGGCAGGATATCGATGCGGCTCCAGTCATTGGGATTGGAAACCCAGACACTGATGAAATTGAGCGAGAAGCCAAGGATGATCCCGGCCGCCGTCAGCGAGCCGTTGCGAAACGTCGCATCGATCTTTTCGTCGGGATCCGGCTCTGACATGGCTTTGCTTCCGGCTTGCTTCCAAGGGTTAGAAAGGCAGAAATCATGACCCGGAGCAAGGTCGGCCTGACGTCACCTCTCGCAGAAAGCAGACGAAATGCCGCAGCCGCGCAAGCCCGGGCACTCCGCCCATAGCTCGTCCGCACTGCGTTACGGCAATTTTGGGTCAACACCGGCATGGATTTAATCGCGCTCAGACACCGATCGCCCCGTCAACTCTCGCAATGATCGTATTAGAGCGCTCTGTTTTGGTGACTTACTACCGCTAGTGCCAGAATTAACACTTGCGCGTCCGCGCCTGGAAATCCACTAGTTGATCCATTCGGTGTGCTTGGCGTCTTACACTGCAATAAAGCGAAGGGATTGGCCTTGATGAAAGCGCTGCTGCTCGTCGACATTCAAAACGGCTTCTGTCCGGGCGGCAATCTACCGGTGCCGGAGGGCGACAAGGTTGTTCCCGTCGCAAACAGACTGATCGACAGCGGCAAATACGATCTGATCGTCGCCTCGCAGGACTGGCATCCGCCGGGCCACGGCAGCTTCGCCTCCGCCCATCCCGGTGCCGCCCCCTTCGAGATGGGAGAACTTTCGGGTAAGCCGCAGATGATGTGGCCTGATCACTGCATTCAGGGTACGCTCGATGCCGAACTGCACCCCGAGCTCAAATCCGAAGAGATCGACCTGATCCAGCAGAAGGGCGAGGATCCTGATATCGATAGTTATTCGGCCTTCCGCGACAATGACCGCGATGCCACGACCGGCCTTTCCGATTTCCTCGAGGATCAGGGCGTCACCGACCTCGACGTCTGCGGGCTGGCGACCGACTATTGCGTCAGGTTCTCCGCGCTCGACGCACTGGAAATGATGCCCGGTGTCCGCGTGCGCTTCATCGAGGATGC
The DNA here is from genome assembly GCF_008919455.1 of Rhizobium sp. PEPV16. Taxonomy (NCBI): domain Bacteria; kingdom Pseudomonadati; phylum Pseudomonadota; class Alphaproteobacteria; order Hyphomicrobiales; family Rhizobiaceae; genus Rhizobium; species Rhizobium sp. PEPV16. Next base: position 9,648 of record NZ_VSZV01000326.1, on the reverse strand, counting down.
AAGCCGCGGCATCACGCCCGAAGGCGTCGCCGCCGCCATAGAGGAAATGCGGGCGCATGGCATCGCGATCATCGACAGCGCCAAGGTCTTGGTCGGCTGATTGAGATCAGCGCCAAAAGGCAATGTGGCGGATGTCGGATCGGCACAGGTCCATTCGTCCTTGGCTCTGAACACACCAATCATGGGAGTTGAGAGATGAGAAAGCTTGTTACCGCAGCCTTCGTGAGCTTGGATGGCGTCATGCAAGCGCCGGGCGCGCCGCAGGAGGATCCGACCGGAGGCTTCACCCTTGGCGGCTGGACCGTCAATTACTGGGACGAGTCGATGGGCGGTTTCATGGACGGGATTTTTACCGACCCCTTCGCGCTGGTGCTCGGCCGCAAGACCTACGAGATCTTTGCGGCGCACTGGCCCTTCGTCGGCAAAGACGATCCCATCGGAAAAGCCTTCAATGCTGCGACCAAATATGTCGCGACCACTTCCGCCGAGCCGCTCACCTGGGAAAATTCCGTTGCGCTGCGCGGCGATGCCGCCGCCGAAATCGCCCGACTGAAGCAGCAGGACGGTCCCGACCTCCTGACGCAGGGCAGCAGCGGCCTGCTGCAAACCCTGCTGGCGCACGACCTGATCGATGAACTCCGGCTCCTGACCTTCCCGCTCATCCTTGGCTCCGGGAAGCGCTTGTTCGGCAAGGGCGCCAGGCCGGAGGCACTGAAGCTCACGGCCAACTCGGTATCGACGACCGGCGTCATCATGAGCGTCTACGAGCGCGCCGGCGAGGTCGAAACCGGCAGCTTCGCGATGGCCGAGCCCTCGCAGGCCGAACTCGCACGCCGGGAGCGGATGAAGCGCGAGAGCTGAGAAAGCGCGGGCGAGCGAAAGAGCGGAGGCTAGGCAGGCAGCTGTCTGGCTTCTTATTTCAAGACATAGGCGTCGTAGGTCTCATCGCTTCCAGCAACCGCACCGAAGCTTTTGACGAACTCTGTCGCGCTTTGGAAAGCCGAAATCTCCTCTGGCGTCAGAGACAGCCGCCATACGTAGCTTTCACGCAACGAGACGGGAGCGGTGATGCGATCGAGCCGCTGCGAGAGAAGAATGATGACAGGCACCCGCTCACTCTGCTGCAATCGGCGTCCTGATTGGAGGATATCGGCAAGGCTGAGCGAAAGCCGCGCGTTCCGGGTATATCGCACGATGGCGCCGAACCGCTCCTCCCGCAGGAGATAGGTGCGATTGGAGACGTAATAGGGCAAGGCTTCCACGAGATAGTCGGGATCCGCCATGATGACTGCGTCCTTGAGATCAGGGCGCGATTGCATGAACGCACCGAAATCCTTGCTTCGGCTGAGGGGTACTTCGGCTATGAAGGCCTGATTGACCTTTTCGATACCGGACACGACCTGTAGCGCCAGCAATATCAGGAAGCACAGGCGGCCGAACCTTACGATGCCGCCAGCAGCCTCGATGCCCGCAGCGCCCGCCCCCTCGTGCTGAGTATGTCTGGTCAAGGCGATGATCGCGATCATGAAAACCAGCCAGAGCGCTTGATGTCTGTATCCGCCCGGATAGACAAGCGTAAAAAGCAGCGAAAGCCCTAAGAGAACCAGTCCGGCTGCGATCATCGCCGGCCGCCGGTTCGCCAGCGCCAACAGGCTGGCGTAGATGAGCACGGACATCAACGCTGCGAAAATATGGGAGGCCAACGGATATGCCAAGACCAATTCAAGGATCCGGTTGGGATAGAATGCCATAAAATGAGAACTGGGCACGGTAAGCGCACCGAGGGCAAGCAAAACGAAATTCTTGCCACTGAGATCGTTCTGTCCCGTATCATTGAAGGTTGGATAGACCGTTACGAAACATAGAATAATTCCAACCGCGGCAATGGCGGCAGCTGTCGCAAAGGGCCGATATCCCGTCAAAGGACGCCGTGGTCGCGCCAGAAGCAGATCGAAAAACCAATAGGCGAGGAAGCCGCCGACGAGCACGACCGAATGGACGTTGGTATTTGCCAGCAAGGCAAACAACAGGCCGAGCAATAGCCCGTTTCGTGTTCCTTTCTCCCAATTCAGGACGATAAGAAAAATCACCAGCATGCTGATGCCGTAATTTCGCGACATCGCGGCGTAGTCGAAAATCGAAAAACTGCTGAACAGCGAAAGCAGTATGATGGAAAGCGGCAATTTCAGCCTGAAAACAAGAAGATAGGCCGCCGCCGCCGCAATCGTCAGCGCGACGACCTTCAGGACGACAGGTGAGCCGACCACGACATAGGCGGCGCGCAGCAGAATATACCAAAGAGCAGGATGACCTTCGCCATGCATCTGGCGAAGCATATCGATGAAATTATCCCCCTGGAGGGCGAGTGACAAAGCACGAACCTCGTCACGCCAGACTGTTTCGGACCAGCAAAGCGCAGACGCCAGCGCAAGCCAGACCATAAAGATCAACGCCTTGCCGAGCTTGGCGGAGCGAGGTTCATCGATAGCAGAAACAATCACGGCCAAAAAACACGCAACCCGGTGAACGAAAGCGTCACGACCATATCGGCGCAGAAATAATTTGGTGTTAAGTGAAAGCTCTGGTTTGATTCTAAGGCGCTAAAATTTTTTCCTCCCTCTCAAGCAGATGGATATCTTCGGCCATGTCTTCCATTCGCTTCAACAGGGCGGCTTGGGCATCTCTCAGCCCTCGATTGTAGACGTACGGGCCGATCTCCTCGACGAAGAAGTCGAGCAGGAATTCAGCCGGCAAAGCGCCGATGGGATCCAGCTCCCGATCGAAATAAGCGCGGATGCGCGAAACGATCTCAGCCTTTTCTTCCTTCGAAAATTCGATCTTCTTCATGGTTGCCTCTTTGCCGAATGCGATCGGGACTTTGATGGTTCAGCGAAATCGATTGGTCAATCAATGAAATTCAATTGCCGTCGCAGGCCGTAGACCATAAGGGGAAACCTGAATTCCAAAAGGAAAGATCACATGAATCGCGCCGACTTTGTTGAAGGTTTGCGGGGCGGCTCCGCCGTTGCGCTGGCATCGGCACCCTTTGGCGCTCTCTTCGGAGCGCTTGCGATCGAAAACGGCATGTCGCTCTCCGAAGCCGCCTTCATGAGTGCCACCGTCTACGCCGGCGCCAGCCAGATGGTCGGCATCGAACTCTTCGGTCATAATGTTCACGCCTGGCTGATCGTGCTGTCGATCCTCGCCGTCAATTTCCGCCACGTGCTCTATTCGGCGGCGCTGGCGCGTTACATCGGCCATTTCACGCCGGTGCAGAAATTCTTCACCTTTTTCCTGCTTGTCGATCCGCAATTCGCCGAGGCCGTCAAGCGCGCCGAGGCCGGCCGGCAACTGACCTTCGCCTGGTATTTCGGCTTCGCCATCATCATCTACATTCCCTGGGTGCTGATCAGCATCGCCGGCGGCATGCTCGGCGGCTTCATCGGCGATCCCAAGGCCATCGGCCTCGACATCCTGCTACCGGCTTATTTCCTCGGCATCGTCCTCGGCTTCCGCAAGCGAGACAATTTCCTGCCCGTGGCGCTCGTCAGCGCAGTGGCTTCCGTGCTCGCCTACCGCTATGTCGGCTCGCCCTGGCATGTCAGCCTCGGTGCCGCCGTTGGCATCGTGCTCGCCGCCCTGTTGCCGCTGCCGCCGCAAGCGCAGGATCTGGAAGCCGACGCCATTCAATCCGAAGTGCACGAGGTCTGAGCCATGGAATTCGATCTTCACATGGCGCTCGTCATCCTCGCCGCAGCAGCCGCCACCTTCGCCACCCGCATCGGCGGCTATATCCTCATCACCCGAATGAAGAGCATTCCCCCGCGCATGGAGGCGGCGCTGAATGCCGTGCCGGCCGCCGTGTTGACGACGCTGGTCGCGCCCGCTTTCTTCATCGGTGGCTGGGAATCGAAGCTGGCGCTGATCGTCGCCCTCTTCATCGGCCTGCGCTTCAGCCATACATGGATGCTGGTCGCCGCCTGGATCGTCGTGATGACCTGGCGCCACTCGATCGGCGCCTGAGCACCGGCCCGAAAGCCGGCGCAGAAATTCAAGGTGTTACGCGTGGCCAAGGCTGTAACGCCGCTTTCTCAATATTCCAGCGGCAGCGTCGCGTTTTCGAGCCACGCCCTGACATCGTGATCGTGGATGAGCGGCATCAGCGCCTCACATGTGCGGCGATGATAGTCGTTGAACCAGTGCAGCTCGTCATGGGTCAGAAGCTCGGGAATGACGAGACTGCGGTCGATCGGGCAGAAGGTCAGCGTCTCGAATCCGAGCATCGGCGCATCGCCGCCCTCGATCTCTTCGGCGCCGCGCACATAGATCAGGTTCTCGATGCGGATGCCGAAGCTGCCGGGCCGGTAATAGCCAGGCTCGTTCGAAAGGATCATGCCCGGTAGCAGTTCCTGCGTCGAAAGCCTGGAGATGCGCTGCGGCCCCTCATGCACCGAGAGGTAGGAGCCGACACCGTGGCCTGTGCCGTGAGCAAAATCGGCGCCGGCCCGCCACAGCGCGATGCGCGCCAGCGGATCGAGATCGCAGCCGCGCGTGCCCTTCGGGAAACGCGCCGTGCTGATCCCGATCATCCCCTTCAACACCAGTGTGAAGAAGCGCCGATGCTCTTCCGAAACAGTGCCGATGCCAACGGTGCGGGTGATGTCGGTCGTCCCGTTGATATATTGCGCGCCGGAATCGATCAGGAAGAGTTCGCCGGCTTGGATCATCCGGTTCGTCTCGGTCGTCACGCGGTAATGCATGATCGCCGCATGTTCGCCGGCGCCTGAAATCGTATCGAAGGAAATGTCCTTCAGCGGGTTTTGCATGCTCTGGCCGACGCGGGCGCGCGCCGCTTCGAGATGCTCGGCAGCAGCGATCTCGCTCACCGTGCCGGGTTTCGTCTGCGACAGCCAATAAAGGAATTCCACCATCGCCGCCCCGTCCTGCAGATGCGCGGCGGCTGAGCCGTTGATCTCGACATCGTTCTTCACCGCGCGCGGCAGCTTGGCGGGATCGGCGCCCTCCACCACTTCGCCGCCCGCCTTGCGGATGATCTCGGCCAACGCATAGGCGGCGATGTCAGGGTCGATCAGCACGCGGCCGCCATCCCGGGAAACGGCGGCGAGCTTTTCTTCTAGCGCCGATGGCGGCAGCTGCGTGCAGAACTGCGCGAGATAGGCCTCCGGCTCGATGCCGGTCTTGCGCTTGTCGAGGAAGATCTCCGCCCGGCCGTCGGCATGGATGATGGCGCGCGCCAGCGGATGCGGCGTGTGCGGCACATCGGCGCCGCGAATATTGAAGGTCCAGGCGACCGAAGAAGGATCGGCGATCAACACCGCCGCAAGGTTCTTCTTCGAAAGATCCGTGGCGATCGTGGCGATCTTCTCTCTGGCCAGCACGCCGGCCTGCGCGACGTTCTGGATGCTGACCGCGCCGAGCGGCTCGGCCGGCCGGTCGGCCCAAAGCCTGTCGAGCGGATTGTGCGGCAGGAAGACCAGCGTGCCGCCGATCTCCGACAGCGCCCTTTCCAAACGGCGCACCTCGGCGCCTGCATGCAGCCATGGGTCGATGCCGAGCCGCAGGCCCTTGGCTCCGTTTGCGGCAAGCCAGACATGCGGCGGCTCGTTGACGAGATCGCCACCCGAAAAGACCGAACCGTCGACCTGTTCGGCAAGCTGCGTCACATAACGTCCGTCGACGAAGACGATCGCCTGCGTGCGTAGGATGAGCGCAATGCCGGCCGAGCCGGTAAAGCCCGTCAGCCATGCCAAGCGCTCCGAACATGCGGGGACATATTCACCGTTGAATTCGTCGGCGCGCGGCACGAGGAAGGCGTCGATGCCAAGCGAATCGAAACTGGCGCGCAGTGCGGAAACCCGATCCCTGCCGAATTGCGGCGTGGAGGTGACGTCGAAGGACTGGAACATGCTGGAAACCCGAATGATTGAGACGAATCCGGTTAATGGGATGCCGGCCATGTTAGCGAAATTTCAATCGATGGGGAGAAAAAGCGACAATACGAGTCGAAACCCCTGGGACCGCTCAACATTTTGACAGAACTGTGACGCCAAAAGTTAATTTGGCACGCTTTATGCATTGGCCGCATGGCTCCCATGAACAAAACCCTCTGCCTCCGCATTTCAGAATAGCTATATAGGCGTCATCGAACGGTTCGCGATGAACCTGTAATAAAGGAATTCTTGAAATGACCGCCTCTCTCTCGCGCTTCGCATATAGCAGCCCGGTGCAGGCTGGCGAACGCCAGACCGTGCGTCACGTGATCGGCGCCCGCCGCCCGCAGAACGAGGACAGCCTCAAGCTGCTCGGCGCCGGCCAGCGTGCCACGCGCCACAAGGGCGTCCCCAGCTACGCGTTCTAAGCCTGAAAGCCAGTCCGTCTCCTCCCTCCCGGACCGGCCTATTGGAATGCAGTAGAGCCCGCTTGAGCGCTCCTCCCCTTGAGCTCGCGGGCATTGACCGGATAGACCGGTCGAAGGCGGTGCCATCGGCACCGCCTTTTTCTTTGCCGTTCTAGTATCCGATGCATGCCGCCCAAAACCGGGCAACGATTTAGGGATGACTTGTATAAAAACAAGGACCTGACCGCGTCGGATGAATCAACTTCTATGCGACGCGCATCAGGGGCGATCGAAGTGGATCGTCACCCAGCCGTTGCGCCAGATGGTTCTGACATGGCGAAGCCTCGCGCCGCTATAGGCGGCGATCACCTTCCAGCGTTGCCCGGCAAGGATGCCGGAGAGAATGACCGATCCGCCAGGCGCAAGATGCGTCGCAAGCTTCGGCGCCATGCGGATCAGCGGCCGAGCGAGAATATTGGCGATGATGAGATCGAAGGGACCATGCTCGGAAAAGGCCGTCGAATGAAAGCCCGGCGCGGTCCTGGCGACGATGCCCGAGGCGATGCCGTTGCGGCGCACGTTCTCGGTCGCTACCTTCGTCGCGACCGGATCGATGTCGGTCGCCAGCACCGGTATGTTCCTGAGCTTGCGCACCGCAATCGCCAGCACGCCGCTGCCGGTGCCGAGATCGAGCGCGTTGCGGACCGGGCGCGAGCGCACCACGGCATCGATCACCTCCAGGCAGCCCGCCGTCGTGCCGTGATGCCCGGTGCCGAAAGCCTGGCCGGCATCGATCTCGATGCCAATATCGCCGGGGCGGATCTTATCGCGGTCATGCGAGCCATGTACTAGGAAACGCCCTGCCCTGACGGGCTTCAGCCCTTCCAGTGATTTCACCACCCAGTCGATCTCGGGGATGACTTCCCGCTCCAGCCGGGCATCGGGGAAAGAGGCTTTTAATGCCTCCTCGACCCGGGAATGCACCTCCGCCTCATCTTCGGCCATCATGTAGATCGAGGCTTCCCAGATATCCTTCTTCTCATCGATCTCGGTGGTGCCGATGGCAAAGTCTTCTTCACCGAAGACCGCGCTCAGAAGGTCGAGGATCTCTTCGGCCTTGGCTTCGGTCGTCGTCACGTAAAGGCGGATTTCACTCACGATAGGCGGTCTTTCCCGTTTCCGTTGCCCGCCGCCGGTCGAGCCAACGCCCCATCACGCTGAAGCTGTCACCCCTTGCTGACGAGATTCTCCAGCTTCTTTACCGCCGTGTCCGGGTTTTCGCCATAGGCGATCGTTCCGGCAAACCGCCCGGCCGAATCGAGCAGGAACACCGAGGCGGTGTGATCCATCGTATAGTCGCCGTTCGGATCCTTCTCGTCGACCGGCACTTTCTTGGCGTAGACGCGGAATCCCTTGACCACCTCGGCGATCTTGTCAGGCGCACCTGAAATGCCGGTGATGCGCTTGGAAACATTGGAGACGTATTCGTTCATGATCTCGGGCGTGTCGCGCTCCGGATCGACGGTCACGAAATAGGCCTGCAGCTTATCGCCCTTCGGATCGACCTTCTCCATCCAGCCGTTCAGCTCGAACAGCGTCGTCGGGCAGACTTCCGGGCAATGGGTGAAGCCGAAGAACAGCGCCGTCGGCTTGCCGCGCAGCGCCTCCTCGGTGATTGGCTGTCCATTCTGGGAGACCAGGGTGAAGGGCACGCCGAAGGGAGGTTCCGCCACCACATCCTTCGACTTCGTCAGGTTGAGCGTGATCGCTCCGAGAAACCCGGCGAGTATCAGGACACCGACCCAGACGGCGATGCGGAATGTCTTCATTGGAATGATCCTCGATCCGGGCGGAGACGCGCGGCCCGCCCCTGCTGGCGTGATTATAGCCTCGAGCGGAGGCGCGCAATTCAAGAATATGTTTTCGAACCCGTGTTGAATTGTCTCACCGGTAGAAACTGCCACGGCAACGAAATCCTCCCCCAGGAATCTGCACGGATCAAAAATGCATGTGTTTGAAAAGCTTACCTCTAGAGCGACTGGCAATCCGAAAATACATATCGTTAGGAAAGACTTAAGCCGTCACATCTATATTTAACGGCGGTTCTACATCGCCTCTCCCGCTGGGGACAACTGGGAAGAATTCTGACCATGAACAATAATAACGCCATCAAGCAGTCGGGCGCTTATCTCGAAATCGTTTCGTTCCACCTGGGCGATCAGGAATTCTGCATCGACATCATGGCCATCCGCGAAATCCGCGGCTGGGCGCCAGTGACGCCGATGCCGCACACCCCGCCCTACGTCTTGGGTCTCATCAACCTGCGCGGTGCCGTGATCCCCGTTATCGACATGGCCTGCCGCCTCGGCATGAAGATGACCGAGCCCTCCGAGCGCTCGGCGATCATCGTCACCGACATCGCCGGCAAGCTGGTCGGCCTGCTGGTCGAGCAGGTTTCCGACATGATGACCATCAAGAGCGAAGACCTGCAGCCGCCGCCGGAAATCATCCCGGAGGCCCAGCGCGCCTTCTGCCGCGGCATCGTCGCGCTCGAAAAGACCATGGTCTGCTTCCTGAACCTCGACACGGTCATTGCCGACGAGCTGACACAGGCCGCCTGAGGTATACTCCATATCTGGAATTCGAAGGCCCGGCTCGTCCGGGCCTTTTTGTTTGGTGTGGCGAGCAAAACGGGCATGATTTCGGACTTGGGGTAAAACCCCTCCCCAACCCCTCCCCACAAGGGGGAGGGACTAACCCGAGGCCCCGCCCCGCTCCTACCGAAACATCGAAAATTAGGAAAGCTGGTGCGGTAAGTTAAGCCCCTCCCCCTTGTGGGGAGGGGTTTGGGGCGGGGTCTTTAATCTCGATAGCGAGAGATCCCGGAATCCCGGCCTTCATGGCTTCCCATTCTTCCAGACGACGCTCTGCCCATAGAGCGGAATGGTCGAGATCGACATCTTCGCCGAACCGTCGGTCAGTTCGCGCGAATGGGCGAGATAGATCAGCGTGTCGTTGGTCTTGTCGTAGATACGGTTGACGACCAACGTCTTCCATATCAGCGACATGCCTTGCCGGAACACCTCGCTGCCATCCTTGGACAGGTCGACATTGCCGATCTCGATCGGCCCCGTCTGCCGGCAGGCAATGGAATTGTTGGACGGATCCTCGAACCAATTGCCGTTCTTGAACCGGTCGATCAGGCTGCGGTCGAAATAGGTGACGTGGCAGGTCACGCCCTTGACCTCGGGGTCGGAGACCGCCTCGACGATGATGTCGTTGCCGATCCA
>NZ_VSZV01000172.1:0-9638 GCF_008919455.1 Rhizobium sp. PEPV16 | reverse complement strand
CACCTCGTCGGCGATCAGCAGGATGCCGTGCTGGTCGCAGAGCTCGCGCAGCGCCTTCATGAAGGCGGCAGGTGCGGAGTAGAAGCCGCCTTCGCCCTGTACCGGCTCGATAATGATGGCCGCGACGCGCTGCGGATCGACATCGGCGGCAAAGAGCTTCTTCAGCGCCGCCAGCGACTGATCGGCGGTGACGCCGTGCAGCTCGACCGGGAAGGGAATATGGAACACGTCGCCCGGCATCGCGCCGAAGCCGACCTTGTAGGGCACGACTTTGCCGGTCAGCGCCATGCCCATGAAGGTGCGGCCGTGGAAGCCGCCGCCAAAGGCGATGACGGCCGAGCGGCCGGTTGCGGCGCGCGCGATCTTGACGGCGTTCTCGACCGCTTCGGCGCCGGTCGTGACGAAGATCGTCTTCTTCTCGAAATCACCAGGCAGCAGAGCGTTCAGCCGTTCGGCAAGGTGCACGTAGCTTTCGTAGGGCACCACCTGATGGCAGGTATGGGTGAAGCGGTCGAGCTGATCCTTGACCGCTGCGATGACCCGGGGATGGCGGTGGCCGGTATTGAGAACGGCGATGCCGGCGGCGAAATCGATGTAGCGGCGGCCTTCCTTGTCCCAGATCTCCGCGTTCTCTGCGCGATCCGCATAGATCTGAGTGGTCATGCCGACGCCGCGGGAAATGGCGGCGTTCTTCCGGTCGGTAAGGCTTGTCGCGGTCATCGATGGCTCCTGCGTTGAGAGGGAGTGGAAAGCTATCTTGTATAATTTCTGCAAGATGTGTATAAAACTCCTACATTTTTCCTGCAAGAAAACAAGAGGCATTTTTCGCTTCAAACATCACGCTTTTTGATGGAGGTTCTGGGGCGATTGGAATCGGGGACAGTTTCGGATGAATGATAATGGGCCTGTACGCTACAAGGTGGCGGAAGCCGCGCGGCTGGCAGGCGTTTCTGCCTCGACGCTGCGCCTCTGGGAAAGCCAGGGTCTGGTGGTTCCCGGTCGTTCGGAAACCGGCCATCGGCAATACAGCGCCGACGATGTGGCGCGGCTGAAGCGCATCTCCTGGTATCGTGTCGAGCGCGGGCTCAATCCCGCGGCAATCCGCGAGGCGTTGGAAAGCGAGGAACCTTCCGCCGATGGCGCCGAGGCAAGCCAGGATACCGGCCTTGGCCGTAAGCTGCGCAGCCTGCGCCACGCGAGCGGTAAGACGCTCGATCAGGTGGCCGGCGACATCGGCGTCACCTCGTCGACGCTCTCGACGCTGGAGCGCACCTCGCAGGGCGTCAGCTTCAAGACGCTGCACGATCTGGCAGACTATTACGGTACCACCGTCTCGCGCCTCTCAGGTGAGGAAAGCGGGGAGGTGCCGGCGCTGGTGCGCGCCGGCGAATGGCGCAGGTGGCCGGAAACGACGCCGGGTGTCGCGGTGCAGCTTCTCGCCGAAGGCCGCCGGATGATGGACTGCCATCGTTTCGTGCTGGCGCCGGGTGCTGCCAGCGAGGGCGCCTATCGCCACGAGGGCGAGGAATTCATGCATGTTCTGTCCGGCCGGCTCGAACTGGTGCTCGACGGCGATCAGTTCTTCGATCTCGGCCCCGGCGATTCACTCTATTTCGAAAGCCGCCGCGACCATTCCTGGTGCAACCGTCACGATGGCGAAACCGTGCTTCTCTGGATCAATACGCCGCCGACATTCTGAACCGCAGCGCCTCGGCCCGAAAATATCGAAATCGATTTCCGGAAAGCGCGATGCAGAGATTAAAAAACGGTAGAGCGTCCTTTGTGCGTCCAGAGGACGCATGGCGCTCTACCGCAGCAAAGCGGTTTCGCACTCTGCGCCTTTGCGCTATAGCCCAAAGAGATGCATTCGTACGAAAGACAGTCTCATGGCAGCGACCATACGTTATCACGAAGGCGATATTTCCGCGGCCGACATTGCCCGCTACACCGGCGCGATTGCGATCGACACCGAAACGCTCGGCCTGGTGCCGCGCCGCGATCGGCTCTGCGTCGTCCAGCTTTCGCCCGGTGACGGCACCGCCGATATCATCCGCATCGCCGCCGGTCAAAAAGAGGCGCCCAATCTTGTCGCCCTGCTCGAAGACCCCACCCATCAGAAGATCTTCCATTACGGCCGCTTCGATATTGCCGTGCTCTTCCATACCTTCGGCGTCACCGCGACCCCGGTTTTCTGCACCAAGATCGCCTCGCGCCTGATCCGGACCTATACGGATCGCCACGGCCTCAAGGACAATCTCAAGGAGATGCTCGACGTCGACGTCTCCAAGGCGCAGCAATCTTCCGATTGGGCGGCCGAGAGGCTGTCTCCGGCCCAGCTCGAATATGCCGCCTCCGACGTGCTTTATCTGCATGCGTTGCGCGATAAGCTGACGGAACGGCTGATCCGCGACGGCCGCTACGATCATGCGACGGCCTGTTTCGAATTCCTGCCGACCCGCGCCAAGCTCGACCTGCTCGGCTGGGAAGAGGCCGATATCTTCGCCCACAGCTGAGCGAATTGCTTTCATTCTGCGTTTGCCAGTAACCAGGCGGCAGACTTGTCTGCGGCCGTTAGCGATTCATTAACGCCTGTTTATTAACATTCCTGTTAATTTTTATGCATTCGATGACGCCGGAACTGCGTCATGCGGACAGGAGGATCTGCTGGGATGCAAGGGGACCGGATGAGCGCGGTCCTTTTCTAGAGCCTGCTTTCATCGTCACTTTACGAAAGGAGCATGCCATGTTGACTCCCGTTCGTGCAGCGTCCAATGCAAGCTTTTCGTCCCAGGGTCAGACAGCGGCGATCGTCGCCAGTGGTCTCGGCCACTCGGCGATTGCCCCCGCGCCTGTCAACGCCGTCGAAGCCGCAGACCTCAATTCCGCCATTGCCGGCAAGCTCAATATTCTGCTCCTTGCGGCGCGCGAGCGCATGGTCGAAGCCCTTTTCGATGTCATCGATGCGGCAGGACGCTCGATTTCGCTCGATCGTGGAGATGACGAGAGCAGTCTTGCCTTCGCCTCCCGGCTTGCCGATGCGATCCGGCGGCTGCCGGCCGCGAGAATCGACGAGGTCGAGCGCCAGCTGACCGCGCAAGGCCACGGTCTGCCGCTGCGGACCATTGCCGAAGCTCTGAAAAACCCGACAGGCCCGGAAGCCGCCCGCATCGTCGCCTATCTGGAAATCGTTCGCTACAAGGATCGCGATCTCGCCGCCCGCGCGGTCGTCCGCTCCTATGGCCAGAACGATGCATCGCCGATGCGCGCCGAAGCTCGCCCTGAGATCCGGCTGCCTGAGATCCAGCTGCATGAGGACAGCCTGCCTGCCGCCATGCCTCAGCCGGCAGACACGGCGCCCGCGTCAGCCGATTCGCTGATCGAGGCCGCAGCTCTGGCGACCACCGAGGAAGCGATCATCGCCGAAGCCGTGGAAGCTGCCGATCCGGAAGCGCCGAAGGCTGAAAACCAGGCTCAGTCCGCCTCGGCGACCACAAGGGAGGTCGCCCCGGAAAAATCTGCGTCGCAGGAGATCGAAGCCGGGCAACCGCTGCCGACGGAGGCCGCAGCGGTCGACGATACGCAGGCAACGCCGGAGCCGCCTGCCATCCAAACCACTACGATGTCGGAAAAGGTTGATCCTGTCATTCCCAGGAACTGGGCAGGAATTGTCGCCTCCATGACCGAAGAAGTCTCCGAGATGATCGCCACCATCATCCGCGAGCAGGACATCGAAACCGTGCTGGAGGATGTTCCCGTCGAGGCGGCAGTGGAGATCGATACGATCCTCGACGACGCCGTCATCAGCGATGCGACCGAGACCTTGACCAGGCAGCCGGCCGAATTCACAGCACCCGATCCTCGCCAGTCCGCAGCGCTCCGTCCGGCGCAGATGGATATCGAGACCGTGCCGGCAGCCCGTCAACCGAAAGAAATATCCGCGCAACCGCAGATGATGCCGGTTCCCGAGACGGCCGAGGCTTCCGATCTGCCGCTGGCGGCAAGAATGCCGGAGGGACTTGCCTACACCCAGCTGCCCTATCAGTTCGCCAAGGATATCCTGTCGAACGAAAAGGCAGGCGAAACCCACCACCAGCACCAGCACCATCGCGACGGCGCCCCACAGGATCAGAATCAGGACGAGCAGCAGGCGCAGTCCGGCGGCGAGGATGCCGAGCCCGACGGCGAAGAGACCGACGCAGCACCCGCGCGGAGGACCCCGAGGATGATCGATTCCGAACCAGTGGCTCATCAGCCGGCAGGCGCGGCCGCCGATCCGGTCTATGCCCTCTATCAGCGCATGGTCGGCTGGGAATAGCTTTTTTTAAAGCCTGAAAATGAAGAACCCGCCGGATCGCTCCGGCGGGTTCTTCAATTCAAAGGCGGTGAGGCTTATTCGCCGCCGCGGTTCTTCAGGGCTGCGCCCAGGATGTCGCCGAGCGAAGCGCCGCTGTCGGACGAACCGAACTGGGCAACGGCTTCCTTCTCTTCCGCAATCTCCAGAGCCTTGATGGACAGCATGATCTTGCGGTCCTTCTTGGAGAAGTTGGTGACGCGGGCGTCGAACACCTGGCCGACCGAGAAGCGCTCGGGGCGCTGCTCGTCGCGATCGCGGGCGAGGTCGGCGCGACGGATGAAGGAAGTGATGTCCTCGTGGTTGACGAGCTTCACTTCGACGCCGCCGTCGTTGACCGCGATGACTTCGCAGGAAACGACTGCATTCTTGCGCAGGTCGCCAGAAGCAGCGGCGTCGCCGACTGCATCTTTGCCGAGCTGCTTGATGCCGAGCGAGATGCGTTCCTTCTCGACATCGACGTCCAGAACGACGGCCTTGACGACGTCACCCTTGTTGAACTCCTCGATGACCTGTTCGCCCGGACGGTTCCAGTCGAGGTCGGAGAGGTGCACCATGCCGTCGACATCGCCGTCGAGGCCGATGAACAGGCCGAATTCGGTCTTGTTCTTGACTTCGCCTTCGACTTCAGTGCCGGCCGGATGGCTGCGGGCGAATGCTGCCCACGGGTTTTCCAGCGTCTGCTTGAGGCCGAGCGAGATACGGCGCTTGGACGGATCGACTTCGAGAACGACGACTTCGACTTCCTGGCTCGTGGACAGGATCTTGCCGGGGTGAACGTTCTTCTTGGTCCAGGACATTTCCGAGATGTGGATCAGGCCTTCGATGCCCGGCTCCAGCTCGACGAATGCACCGTAGTCGGTGATATTCGTAACGGTACCGGAAATCTTCTTGCCTTCCGGATACTTGGCCTGGATGCCATCCCACGGATCGGACTCGAGCTGCTTCATGCCGAGCGAGATACGGTGGGTTTCCTGGTTGATGCGGATGATCTGAACCTTGACCTGCTGGCCGATGTTCAGGATTTCCGACGGATGGTTCACACGGCGCCATGCCATGTCGGTGACGTGCAGCAGGCCGTCGATGCCGCCGAGGTCAACGAACGCACCGTAATCGGTGATGTTCTTGACGACGCCGTCGACAACCTGGCCTTCTTCGAGGTTCTGAACGATTTCAGAACGCTGCTCGGCACGGGATTCTTCCAGAACCGTACGGCGCGAAACCACGATGTTGCCGCGGCGCTTGTCCATCTTGAGGATTTCGAAGGGCTGCGGGTTGTGCATCAGCGGGGTCACGTCGCGGATCGGGCGAATATCGACCTGAGAACGCGGCAGGAAGGCGATCGCACCGTCGAGGTCGACCGTGAAGCCGCCCTTGACCTGGTTGAAGATCACGCCTTCGACGCGCTCGCCAGCTTCGAACTTGGCTTCGAGCTTGACCCAGCTTTCTTCGCGGCGAGCCTTCTCGCGCGACAGAACGGCTTCGCCAAGCGCGTTTTCGATGCGCTCGACATAGACTTCGACTTCGTCGCCGACCTTCAACAGGCCGTCCTTGGCGCGCGCGCCGAATTCCTTGAGCGCGATGCGGCCTTCAACCTTCAGACCGACGTCGACAACGGCGACGTCCTTCTCGATGCCCGTGACGATGCCCTTGGTGACATAGCCTTCGGCCAGGTCGTTCTTGGCAAAGGACTCTTCGAGAAGAGCCGCGAAATCCTCGCGGGAGGGGGTAGCTACTGACATAAAATCTCCTGCGTGTCCTAAAACGGAAGCGGACACGTACGCGCCGGTTGGTTTGCGTTGAACGGGCCTGAACCCAGTCCGCCTTCTCTTACGAAGGCAATCCGGCGCTTGGACGGAATTTCAGGCTTGCTGTATTAGAAGCGATCCATGCTCAGAGCACGCAAAATCGCTTGAATTTAGGCATTTCGGCTCAAGACCGCATCGATGATCGATTGAGCAGCTTGAAACGCGGCCTCTATACTCATTTCCGACGTATCAAGCAAGTGCGCATCATCAGCTGGTTTCAAAGGGCTGTCGGCCCGTCCCATGTCGCGTTCGTCGCGCCGCTTGACGTCCTCGAAGATCGCATCGAAATCCGCGGTCAGGCCTTTGCCGAGGATCTCGTCATAACGGCGTCTTGCGCGGACTTCCGGCGACGCCGTTACATAGAATTTCACCGCCGCATTCGGGCAGACGACCGTGCCGATATCGCGCCCGTCGAGCACGGTTCCCGGGGCTTTCGCCGAAAACCGCCGTTGCGCTTCGACCAGAGCCCGGCGCACCGCCGGCATGACGGCAATCTTCGATGCGGCTTCGCCGATCTCATGTTTGGAAAGTATATCGCGATCCAATCCAGCGAGTTCAACCTCTCGCGCGATCTTTTCCGCCACCGCCTCGTCGTCGAGCGGCAGGCCGGCATCGAGCAGCGCTTTGGCTGTGGCGCGATAGGTCAGGCCGGTATCAAGATGGTGATATCCGTAGCGCTCTGCGATGAGGCGCGAGAGCGTGCCCTTGCCCGCTGCCGCCGGGCCATCGATGGCGATGGTGAAGGTCTCGTTCGTCATGTGATCAATCCTGCGACAGCGCGCCGAAACGGCAAATGAGTTTGGCTTCGCGGAATTGCGGCGGCCGGTAGATCATTCCGCCACCGCCTCGATCTTTGCTCCAAGGCCGGTCATCAGCTGCATGAATTCCGGAAAACTGGTCGCGATCATCGCCGCGTCGTCGATCGTCACAGGATGCTCCGAGGCAAGTCCCATGACAAGGAAGCTCATGGCGATGCGATGGTCGAGATGTGTGCTGACCCGGCCGTCGGCAGCGTTACCGAGGCCCTTGCCGTCGGGCCGGCCGCGCACGATGAGAAAATCCTCGCCTTCGTCGCAGTCGACGCCATTCAGCTTCAGGCCGTCGGCGACGGCGGAAAGACGGTCGGACTCCTTGACCCGCAGTTCCTCCAGCCCCTTCATGATAGTCGCGCCCTCGGCGAAACAGGCGGCGACGGCGAGAATAGGATATTCATCGATCATCGACGGCGCGCGATCTTCGGGAACGGTCACGCCCTTGAGTTCGGAATGGCGCACGCGCAGGTCCGCCACGTCCTCGCCGCCGGCAAGACGTGCATTCGCCACCTCGATATTGGCCCCCATCTCCTGCAGCGTCAGGATCAGCCCGGTGCGGGTCGGGTTCATCAGCACGTTGACGATGGTGATGTCGGAGCCGGGGACAAGCAGCGCCGCAACCAGCGGGAAGGCGGTGGAGGAGGGATCGCCCGGAATGTCGATCACCTGGCCTTTGAGCTTGCCGCGGCCTTCGAGCCGGATCGTGCGCACACCCTCGCTGTCCGTTTCAACGGAAACGGCGGCGCCAAAACCCTGCAGCATCTTTTCGGTATGGTCGCGCGTCATCACCGGCTCGATGACCGTGGTGACACCCGGCGTATTGAGGCCGGCAAGCAGCACGGCCGATTTCACCTGGGCGGATGCCATCGGCACGCGATAACGGATCGGGCTCGGCGTTCCCGGGCCTCTGAGCGTCACCGGCAGCCTGTCGCCCTCGGAGGCGCTGACCTGCACGCCCATTTCGCGCAGCGGATTGAGCACCCGGCCCATCGGCCGTTTCGAAAGCGAGGCGTCGCCGATGAAGGTGGAGCGAAAATCGTAGGTGCCGACGAGGCCCATGGTCAGCCGCACGCCGGTGCCGGCATTGCCGAAGTCGAGCGGCGCGTCAGGCGCAAGCAGTGCACCGTTGCCGGTGCCGTCGATCACCCATTGCGCGCCATCCTTGCGAATTCGGGCGCCCATCGCCTGCATCGCCCGGCCGGTATTGATCACGTCCTCGCCTTCGAGCAGGCCGGTGATCCGCGTTTCGCCGGAAGCAAGCCCGCCGAACATGAAGGAACGATGCGAGATCGACTTGTCGCCCGGAATACGGACGCTGCCCGCAAGACCGGCGGATTTGCGGGCGGTGGCGGGCTTTGGCGCAGAGCCGTGCAGCATGCGTAATCCTTTGCAAACGCAGTCTATTTTCGCCGCAAGACAGGCTTGGCCGGTCGCAATTCCCGTCCGCTTCCGCAGCTGTTGCGGCTCGTTAACATAAACGCGCCGGGCGGTCATCCGTCGGCTTGCCAAAAACCCGGCGCCCGGATCGCAAAGTTTGGCTTTGACATGGGAAGCCACAGCGATTAAGGGGACCGGCTTATAAATTCCGATGGAACGCCGGCTTGAACGGCATCTGCCGAATCTCATATTCGGCTATTCACACGAGGCTTATAGTGGCGAAAGCGGAACTTGGAACCAAGCGTACCGATCCGGAAACCGGCAAGAAGTTTTATGATCTGAACCGGGATCCGATCGTCTCTCCTTATACTGGCAAGTCCTACCCTCTGTCCTTCTTCGAAGAAACCTCGGCGATCGCCGAAGTTGCCGAGGAAGAGGAGGTCGCGGAAGTCGATACTGAAAACACCGAAGTCGAACTGGTTTCGCTGGAAGATGCCGATGACGCCGCCAGCGGTGACGACATCCCCGATATCGGCGATGACGATGTCGAAATCGAAGGCGACGACGACGACGATACCTTCCTCACACCCGACGAAGATGACGATGATGACGACATGAGCGACATCATCGGCGTGACCGGCGACGACGACGAAGTCTGAGACCGCATTTCGGCCCGGCGAGGAAAAAATTCTCCGGGCCAGATTTTTTAGGCTTGCTATCTCCGGAATCCGGAAGTAATAAGCCGCCACTCCGCAGGGCACGCCCTGAGGAGTATCCCAGGACCGGCCCCGAGCCGGACCACCTTGATGGGGCTATAGCTCAGCTGGGAGAGCGCTTGCATGGCATGCAAGAGGTCAGCGGTTCGATCCCGCTTAGCTCCACCACGCTTCGCCCTTACGGGCTTCGCGTGGCACAGCCGCGAGAAATCGTTAGGCCGAAGCAGTGCCCGGCATAGCCCGAAGGGCGACGACGGGCTGAAACGCTGATGTGGTACGTCTATATTCTCCGCAGCGCCGATTTTCCCGATCAGGAATACACCGGGTCTACAGCAGATCTGAAACAACGATTTGCGGCCCACAATGCCGGAAAATCCGCCCACACCGCCAAATTCGCACCATGGAATTTGCTCTGGTACTGCGCCTTTCCCGACAAGCTTAAGGCCCTTGAATTCGAAACATATCTGAAATCGCACTCCGGCAGGGCTTTTGCCAGCAAGAGATTGGTCCAGCCGAATCCGGACCCGGGTCGTCTCGCCAATTGGAAGACTGATTCCGATTAAGTGCCGCCTAC
>NZ_VSZV01000181.1:0-10801 GCF_008919455.1 Rhizobium sp. PEPV16 | reverse complement strand
GTGTCGACGGCGTGCATGACCGTTATATCGAGCATGCCAAGCGCACCCTGCCGCGTGATGTGACGCTGCAGGGTCTGAGGATCGCGATCGATTGTGCCAATGGCGCCGCCTACAAGGTGGCACCGGCGGTGCTCTGGGAACTCGGCGCCGATGTCGTCACTATCGGCAACGAGCCGAACGGCACCAACATCAATCTGAATTGCGGCTCCACCAGCCCCGTCGCGCTGCAGAAAAAGGTCGACGAGGTGCGCGCCGATATCGGCATCGCGCTCGACGGCGATGCGGACCGCGTCATCATCGTCGACGAGAACGGCTCGATTGTCGACGGCGACCAGCTGATGGCCGTCATCGCCGAGAGCTGGGCCGAGAGCCAGCAGCTGCGCGGCAATGGTATCGTTGCGACCGTCATGTCCAATCTCGGCCTCGAGCGTTTCCTCGAGGACAAGGGCCTCGGCCTTGCCCGGACGAAGGTTGGTGACCGCTATGTCGTTGAGCATATGCGCCAGCACAATTACAATGTCGGCGGCGAGCAGTCCGGCCACATCGTGCTTTCGGACTATGGCACGACCGGCGACGGTCTCGTTGCCGCCTTGCAGATCCTGGCCGCGGTCAAGCGCACCGGCCGGACCGTCAGCGAGGTCTGCCGCCGCTTCGAGCCGGTGCCGCAGCTCCTGCGCAATGTCCGCATCAGCGGCGGCAAGCCGCTGGAAGATATCCAGGTGCAGAAGGCGATCGCCGATGCCGAAGCCGAGCTTGCCAGGAATGGCCGCCTCGTCATCCGCCCCTCTGGCACCGAGCCGCTGATCCGCGTCATGGCCGAGGGTGACGACCGCGCCCAGATCGAGCGCATCGTCAACGAACTCATCGGCACGATCTCGAACGTCCGGACCGCCGCCTGATTTTTCGGGACGGAATATCAAAAGCCGGTGCGCAAGCGCCGGCTTTTTCGCTATTGGCGCCTTCGAAGATCCACTCCGGATCGACTTCCCGCCGGAACCGTTTCCGCCCTTCCGAACACAACATGTCAGTGCCTTGCCAGCTTGGCTTTCGAGAGAGCGCAAGCCTCGGCAGCTGCAGCATGTCGGGGCGCAGTGAGCACCGAAACGGCATCCACGGAAATTCGCCGATGCCTTGGTGACAGTGCTGTCAACCTCCACACGCGGATGCTACACGGCGGCGTTTGCATTCAAAGGAAATATCATGAAAAAATTGGTGCGCCTGCTGCTGACGATCGCTCTCGCATTCGTCATCTTTACCGGTTTCCGCTGGTATCGCTACATCACCAACACCGACAGCCCCTACGATGAAATCGGCATCACGCTCAACAATGCCATGCCAGGCCCGATCAATGCCTGGGGCTGTGCCAAGCTCAAAACGACCTTTGGCACCTCCTTGCCACCATACGGCTGCGCCGCCGAAAACGCGACCCAATGGAAGTAATAGCAAGATTTGTCGATTGAGCAGCCGATGGATCTGACGGCGAACAAAACCGACCTGGCGATTTGACGGGGCGGGGTTCGTGGCTTTGCAGTTGGCGGTCTTCGGTGAGTCCGGCGGCTGCCAGCTTGAACCTAACTCCACGATATCGAGGAACTTGCCGCCAATCTCGCTCTTAACATTTCTTCCCATTTATAGTTAAGCAGCTTTTAACGTTTCCAATTCATTATCCATACGAAGCGTACCAGATTGGCGGCGATTGAGCCTGCCGACGCAACGAGATTTTGGAGTGGGATCCATGAAAAGAAGCTTGTCCGGCATCTTCGCCGCATTGTTGATCGCGACAAATGCCTATTCCGCGGACTTCGCTCCTGCCGAGCCTATCCCGGAGCAGCCGCCCGAGGTAACGGTCACCGAAGCGGCCGGCTGGTACCTGCGCGGCGATGTCGGCTATGCCTTTACCGATCTGCGCGGCGCCCGCTATTTTCAGGGCAGCAACGCCACGGAAGTCGATTTCGACGACGCTGATCTCGATGACGCATGGACGATCGGCGGCGGTGTCGGTTATCAGATCAACAGTTATCTGCGCACCGATCTGACCTTCGACTATCTCACCCAGGCGGATTTCAAGGGCTCGACGGTTGGGCAGTGCGGCTTTCCGCTGGTGGATTGCACCTCAAGCGACCGCTCTTCGCTGACAGCCTATACGCTGCTCGCCAACGCCTATGTCGATCTCGGCACCTACGGCTACGTCACGCCTTATGTCGGCGCCGGCATCGGTGGTTCCTACGTGAAATGGAAGAACCTGCGCAACGTCGCCTGCGCCGATGACGGCAGCTTCTGCGACGACCAGGTCACCCATGGCGGCAAGGGCAACTGGCGCTTCACCTACGCCCTGATGGCCGGCGCTTCGATCGACGTGACGTGCAACATCAAGGCCGATGTCGGTTACCGCTACCTGCATATCGATGGCGGCAACATGTTCGGCTATGCCGACAATGGCGGCCCGGGCCGCGACAAGGGTCTCAGCGTTCACGAAGCCCGCGTCGGTGCCCGCTATCTCTTCGGCGGCTGCGCTCAGGCGAGCTACGAACCGCCGCCGGAAATCCCGCTGCAGCAGCCTGTCTACAAGTAAGTCCAATTCCCAGACATTTGAAAGCCGCCCCAACCGGGCGGCTTTTCGTATTGCGGCCCTACCGCTCTGCGTCAAAATATGTCCCCCCCCCCGCGACACTTCGATCTTGACTATGACGCGCCGGATCCATACACACGGCGGCGGGACACCCTTCCCCAACGAAGGGCTTTCTATCTGAGAGGATAGCATCATGGCGAAGACCGCAAAGCCGGACATCCGTCCGCACAATACCCATTTTTCTTCTGGCCCCTGCTCGAAGCGCCCCGGTTGGTCGCTCGAAGCCCTTTCCGACGCGGCCCTTGGCCGTTCGCACCGCGCGAAGGTCGGCAAGGCCAAGCTCAAGCAAGCCATCGACCTTACCCGTGAAATTCTCGAAGTGCCGGCGGATTACCGCATCGGTATCGTTCCGGCGTCCGATACCGGTGCCGTCGAAATGGCGCTCTGGTCGCTGCTCGGCGAACGCGGCGTCGATATGCTCGCCTGGGAAAGCTTCGGCGCCGGCTGGGTCACCGATGTCGTCAAGCAGCTGAAGCTCAAGGATGTGCGCAAGCTCGAAGCCGGTTACGGCGAGCTTCCCGATCTCTCCGCCGTCGATTTCGACCGCGACGTCGTCTTCACCTGGAACGGCACCACCTCCGGCGTGCGCGTGCCGAACGCCGATTTCATCCCTGATAACCGCACGGGCCTGACGATCTGCGATGCCACCTCGGCCGCTTTCGCGCAGGAACTCGATTTCGCCAAGCTCGACGTCGTCACCTTCTCCTGGCAGAAGGTTCTGGGCGGCGAGGGCGCACACGGCGTTATCATTCTCTCGCCGCGCGCCGTCGAGCGTCTGGTCACCTATACGCCGGCCTGGCCGTTGCCGAAGATCTTCCGCATGACCTCGGGCGGCAAGCTGACGGAAGGCATCTTCCAGGGCGAGACGATCAACACGCCGTCGATGCTCTGCGTCGAGGACTATATCGATGCGCTTGTCTGGGCGAAGGGCCTCGGCGGCCTCAAGGGGCTGATCGCGCGTGCCGATGCCAATGCCAAGGTCATCCACGATTTCGTCGCGGCAAACGACTGGATCGCCAATCTCGCCGTCAAGGCGGAAACGGCCTCCAACACCTCCGTCTGCCTGAAGATCGTCGACAAGGACATCGCAGCGCTTGACGACGACGGCCAGGCGAATTTCGCCAAGGGCCTGGTCGGGCTGCTGGAAAAGGAAGGTGTCGCCTATGACGTCGGCCACTACCGGGACGCACCGTCGGGCCTGCGCATCTGGGCTGGCGCCACGATCGAGGCATCCGACATGCAGAAGCTGATGCCCTGGCTTTCCTGGGCCTTCGAGACGCAGAAGGCACAGCTTAATCAGGCTGCCGCCTGAGGTGATCGCATCGGCTCCGCCATAGGGCGGAGCCCAGCATTCCTGATTCATTCATCGCTGAACACTTTTGAAGGAGGCCCTCATGGCACCTCGCGTTCTCGTATCCGACGAATTGTCGGAAACTGCCGTCCAGATTTTTCGCGACCGCGGCGTCGAAGTCGATTTCGAACCGCAGCTCGGCAAGGACAAAGACCGTCTGCTCGAAGTCATCGGCAAGTATGATGGCTTGGCCATCCGCTCTGCCACCAAGGTGACGGAAAAGATCATTGAGCGGGCGACGAACCTCAAGGTCGTCGGCCGCGCCGGCATCGGCGTCGACAATGTCGATATCCCGGCCGCCTCGCGCCGCGGCATCATCGTCATGAACACGCCCTTCGGCAACTCGATCACGACAGCCGAACACGCGATCGCGCTGATGTTCGCGGTCGCCCGCCAGCTTCCGGCAGCCGATACCTCGACGCAGGCCGGCAAGTGGGAGAAGTCGAAGTTCATGGGTGTCGAGATCACCGGCAAGACGCTCGGCGTCATCGGCGCCGGCAATATCGGTTCGATCGTCTGCGCCCGGGCCATCGGCCTCAAAATGCACGTCGTCGCCTACGATCCGTTCCTCTCCAAGGAGCGCGCCGAAGAGATGGGCGTCACCAAGGTCGAGCTGGAAGAGCTTTTTGCCCGCGCCGACTTCATCACGCTGCATGTGCCGATGACCGACAAGACGCGCGGCATCCTCAACAAGGAAGCACTGGCGAAGACCAAGCCAGGCGTGCGCATCATCAACTGCGCCCGCGGCGGCCTGGTCGATGAGGCAGCGCTTGCCGAGGCGATCAAGTCGGGCCATGTCGCCGGTGCCGCCTTCGACGTATTCGAGGTCGAGCCCGCCAAGGAAAGCCCGCTCTTTGGCCTGCCGAACGTTGTCTGCACGCCGCATCTCGGCGCCTCGACGACCGAGGCGCAGGAGAACGTCGCTTTGCAGGTGGCTGAACAGATGGCGGATTACCTCGTCAATGGCGCGGTCTCCAACGCCATCAACATGCCGTCGATCACGGCTGAGGAAGCGCCGATCCTGAAGCCCTTCATCCGTCTCGCCGACGTTCTCGGCGCCTTCGTCGGCCAGGTCACCGAAGAGCCGATCAAGGAAATCGAAATTCTCTATGACGGCATCACCGCCAACATGAACACGCGAGCGCTGACGAGTGCTGTGCTCGCTGGCCTCATCCGTCCGCAGGTCGCCGACGTCAACATGGTTTCGGCGCCGATCATGATCAAGGAAAAGGGCATCGTGCTCTCCGAGGTCAAGCGCGACAAGACAGGTGTCTTCGACGGCTATATCAAGCTGACAGTGACGACGGAAAGCATGACTCGCTCGGTCGCCGGCACGGTGTTTTCGGACGGCAAGCCGCGCTTCATCCAGATCAAGGGCATCAACCTCGATGCCGATGTCGGCTCGCACATGATCTATATCACCAATACCGACGTTCCCGGCATGATCGGCTTCATCGGCACGACGCTTGGTGCTGCCGGCGTCAACATCGCCAACTTCCAGCTCGGCCGTGACAAGCAGGGCGGCGACGCCATCGCACTGCTCTATGTCGACGGCAAGGTGGATGACGCCGTGCTTGCTGAGTTGACCGCCCACCAGGCGGTACGCCAGGCAAAACCGCTGACCTTCAATATCGACTGAGTTTTTCCTCCCAAGGAAATGAAAAACCCGGCGCTGGAAACGGCGCCGGGTTTTTTGCTGTTTCAGAAACAAATTAATGGTGCCGGCGTTTCCGGCGGACGAGCCTGCCGAAACGGGCGACATCGTCTTCAGCCTTGGTGCGGTGAAGGAAGGCGAGCCTGCTGCCGTCGAGGCCTTGGAAGAATTCGTCCCAGGAAATTTCTTCCTGTGTTTCCGAGGAAAAATCGACGCGGACGGTTTCGCTATCGCTCGCGTCCTTGATGCGGGCGGGATGGCCACCACGTTCTTCGATCCAGTGTCTGATCCTGCTGTAATCCGTCGTCGTGCCGAACCTGCCCATAAAACCCTCCTCAGCAACTGGCTTGCGACTTCGATGCCCAGGAATGCACGATCGAGAAATTGTTCCATGGTGCCTCAATTATTATATCGAGGCCCGAGATCGCGATGGCAAATCGCCGCTTTTGCACATTCTGAAGGCGGAAGCCTAAAGTTTAGCCCTGATTATGATTCTGATTTTATTTAACTTTTCCCGGTATAGAGCTGAGATCGGCATCAACCGCACGCGAATTTCCATGGCCCTCTTGCAGAAGACCGAGCAGATCGAAGCATTAAACGACGACTTCCGGTCGTTGTTTGCAACGCATCCGTCACCGATGTGGGTCTATGATCCTGTGTCGCTGCATTTTCTCATCGTCAACGAGGCGGCGGCGGCACTTTACGGCTATGGGGCGGACGAGTACCGGCGCATGACGGTTCTGGATATCCGCCCCGAGCATGAACGGGAGCGGATGATCGACGCCGTCAGCGGCCGTACCGACATGGAAAAGGCAGAGCGCTGGGTTCACCTCAAGGCGAACGGCGAGACCTTCGACGTGCTGACTTATGGTCGCGAAGTGCGTTTCGAGGGGCAGCCTGCGATCCTGGCGATCGTGCAGGATCGCAGCGAGATCAATGCCGCCAGACGCCAGGTCGGCGATACGCGCTCGCTTCTCGACAGCATCGTCGATAACCTACCCGTCGGCGTCTTCGTCAAGGACATGGAAGCGGACGGGCTTTACGTTCTCTTCAACGAGGCCTGCGGCGATATCGTCGGCATGAAGGCGCAGGATGTGGTCGGCCGAACCGACCGGGCGCTGTTTCCCGCCGGCCAGACGGACGCCTTCCGCGAGCAGGATCGCCGCGCTTTCGAAGCCAATGCGACGATCAGCTTCGAGGAGACGATGCTGCGCGCCGATGGCGTGCCGCGCATCCTCCGCACCATCAAGCGCGCCCTGCCGACGCCGGAGGGCCATGCGCCGCGTTATCTGCTCGGCATCTCGCAGGACGTGACGGAAGAGCGCTCCGTCGAGGCGAAGCTTGCCCATCTCGCCATGCATGATTCGCTCACCGACCTGCCGAACCGGGCGGCATTTTCCAAGCATATTCGCCGGCGGGCCGCCGAAGCGAGCGCCGACAGCCCGATCGCGCTGCTCTATATCGACGTCGATCATTTCAAGCATATCAACGACAGCAAGGGACATGCCGCCGGCGACGCGCTGCTTTGCCAAGTGTCGGAGCGGCTGCTGCAGCTGGCGGAGGGGGGCGATCTCGTTGCCCGTCTCGGCGGCGACGAATTCGCCGTCGTGCTGGAACTCGACGAACCGGAGCGGGCCGGGCGTTTTGCGCAGCGGCTGCTCAAGGCGCTGAGCCGCGCCTTCGATCTCGACGGCGCCCGGGAGCATGTCACCTGCAGCATCGGCATCGCCTTGGCGCCCGATCATGCCGGCGACGCGGATGTGCTGATGCGGCATGCGGATCTGGCGCTCTATGCCGCCAAGGAGAGCGGGCGCTCGACCTATCGTTTCTACGAGACGGAGATGCGGCTTGCCGCCGAGCGCCGGCACGTGATGACCGCCGAGCTGTGGGAAGCGCTGGAGAAGCTCCAGTTCGAGCTGCATTACCAGCCGATCGTGCAGCTCGACAATGACGGCATCGGCGGCTTCGAGGCGCTGATCCGCTGGCGCCATCCCAAGCGCGGTCTGGTGGCGCCGATGGAATTCATTCCGCTCGCCGAGGAAACCGGCCTTATCTTGCCGATCGGCGACTGGGTGATCCGGGAAACCTGCCGCGCGGCCGCCGGCTGGCCCGCCCATCTGAGGATCGCCGTCAATCTCTCCGTCAGCCAGTTTCGGCATGCGAGCCTGCTTTCGACGGTGGTCGCGGCGCTCGACGAGACCGGCCTCAATGCCGACCGGCTTGAAATCGAAATCACCGAATCCGTATTCCTGACCGATGCCGACCAAAGCCTGCCGCGGCTGCGCGCATTGAAGGAACTCGGCCTCCGCATCGCCATCGACGATTTCGGCACCGGTTATTCGTCGCTGAGTTATCTCCGATCCTTCCCCTTCGACAAGATCAAGCTCGACCGCAGCTTCGTTTCCGGCATCGAGACGGATGCCGGCAATCTCGCCATCGTGCGCGCTGTCGTCGGCATCGGCTCCGGCTTTAACGCGACGACGCTGGCCGAAGGGATCGAGACGGAAGAGCAGTTGCAGAAGCTGCGCGCAGAGGGCTTCAGCGAGGTGCAGGGTTATCTGCTCGGCCGGCCGATGCCGCAGCATGAGGCGGAAGCGCTGATTTATGGCAGCGCCCCGAAGGCCGCCTCGTCGCGTATGTGATAAGCAGGCATGCCGCCCGATGCCATCAAGCATTCGTCATTTTGAAAATGGCGGTCGAACCGGCATACTTCCCTTGGGCTGGAGAAGGAGAATGCATATGAAACGCTATTCATTGTCGATGATCGGACTGGCGATCGTGACTGTCATCATTGCCAATCCGGGCATCGCATTCGCCTGTAACAAGCTGATCGGCACCTGAGCCGCACCCCTGCTTTTCATGAGGCGCAGCTTCGGCTGCGCCTTTCTTGTGTGAAGCCATTTTTTCGACTCGTCACTTTCCGATGCTGCATTGCACTCTAACTGCACCTGCATGACGGAATTTCTGAACGACATTCGCGCCGCAGGCATCTGGCTCCCCGACTGGCTTGCAAGCGCAGTCATCTTCGCGGCGGTCATCTCAGTGGGGCTCTTTGCGCATCGCATTCTCTTTCGCTTGCTGACGCGCTTCGTCGAGAGCAAGGATCTCTTCTGGCGCTCCCTCGTCTCCCGGTTAAAACGGGTGGTGAGACTTGCGATGCTGGCAGCCGCCCTTTCCATCGGTGCGACGGTCTCGCCGCTGACGGAATATCAATCGGCGACCGTGCGCCACTTCCTGCTGATCTTCTTCATCATCCTGGTCGCCTGGATGGCAAAGACCGCCAAGCATATCTGGATGACGGTCTATCTGCGCCAGTTCAAGCTCGACGCCGAGGACAATCTTCTGGCGCGCAAGCATGTCACGCAGACACGCATCATGGAGCGTGTCATCAACCTGCTGATCGTCGTCATCGCGATTTCAGCCTGCATGATGACCTTCGATGCGGTCCGGCAATATGGCGTCAGCCTGCTCGCATCTGCAGGCGTTGCCGGTATCGTCGTCGGCCTTGCGCTTCAGCCGGTGCTGAAGAACCTGTTTGCCGGCATCCAGCTTGCCATCACCCAGCCGATCCGGATCGACGATGCGTTGCTGGTGGAAGGCGAGTGGGGGCGAGTGGAGGAGATCACTTCGACCTATGTCGTCCTGCAATTGTGGGACTGGCGGCGCCTTATCCTGCCGCTGAGCTATTTCATCGAGAACCCGTTTCAAAACTGGACGCGCGAAAGTTCAGCGCTGATCGGCACGGTGATGATCTATCTGGACTACAGCGTGCCTGTCGATGCGGTGCGTGGAAAGATCGAGGAGATCGCGAAGGCTTCGACGCTGTGGGACCGCCGCGTCGTGAACGTCGCTGTCACGGATTTTCGTGAGACGGTCATGGAGATCCGCGTCCTCGTATCGGCATCGAATTCCAACCGCACCTTTGACCTTCGCTGCGAGGTACGGGAGAAACTGATCGATTTCATCCGCCGCGAATATCCCGATGCACTTCCGCGCATGCGGGCAGTGATGAGCGAGCCGCCGGCGCAAGATCGCCGTCAAGCGGCAGAATAGGGTCCATCTCGCAGGCACCTCCGCATCACCTTCCATCGGCGTGGCATACGCCGCCGCCAAGTTCGGCCGAAAGCCGGCACTTGCGCGCGGGCGCAATAGTTTCTATATCCGTCGCCCATGAAAGCTGGCGGCCGATCCCGCCGGAAATGTAGGAAATCCGCCACATTCCGAAGTCAGAACGGCGGATCGAAACAACACAGAATTTGGCAGCACCCGTTGAACACACTGGATTTTGACAAGAAGCCGGAAGAGACCCGAGTCGTCGTTGCCATGTCGGGCGGCGTCGATTCATCCGTCGTCGCCGGCCTTCTCAAACAGCAGGGTTACGACGTGCTCGGCATCACGCTGCAGCTTTACGATCACGGCGCAGCCGTTCACCGCGCCGGCTCCTGCTGCGCCGGCCAGGATATCGACGATGCGCGCCGCGTCTGCGAAACGCTCGGCATCCCGCATTACGTGCTCGACTACGAAAAGCGCTTCCGCGAGACGGTGATCAATCCCTTCGCCGAGAGCTATGTGGCGGGCGAAACGCCGATACCTTGCGTTTCCTGCAACCAGACCGTCAAATTCGCCGATCTGCTGGCGACCGCCAAGGACCTTGGCGCCGATGCGCTGGCGACCGGCCACTATATCCGCTCGGGACGGAATCCTTCGCCGGATAATCCCGGCCGCCGCGCGCTTTTCCGCCCGGCCGACGCCGACCGTGACCAGAGCTATTTCCTTTTTGCCACGACGCAGGAACAGATCGATTACCTCCGCTTTCCCCTGGGCGGCCTGCCGAAGGCCGAGACCCGCAGGCTCGCCGAAGAGATGGGCCTCGTCGTCGCCAAGAAGGCCGACAGCCAGGACATCTGCTTTGTGCCGCAGGGCAAATATTCCGACGTCATCAACAAGCTGAAGCCGAATGCGGCGCTCGCCGGCGAGATCGTCCATCTCGACGGCCGCGTGCTCGGAACCCATGAGGGCATCCTGCACTTCACGATTGGCCAGCGCCGCGGCATCGGCATCGCCACCGGCGAGCCGCTCTACGTCGTCTTTCTCGACGCCCGTTCGCGCCGCGTCATCGTCGGACCGAAGGAGGCGCTGGAGACGCACCGCGTCTACCTGCGTGACG